>JAATGK010000244.1 GCA_015654715.1 Alphaproteobacteria bacterium | reverse complement strand
TCGCACCTCTGCAAGCTCTGCTGTAGTTCGGCAACTCCCTGCAGCAGGCGACGGTCACAATTAGAGCGCCGTAGTTCTTCGACAAGTTGATTACCTTTCGCAACGAGGGTTTCCCGCGACGTCTGAATATTGGCCGTGTCTTCAGGGTTGGCGGTCGCCTTTTGCTGGACGACCACCAACTTTCCATCTTTCACCGAAAACTGGACAGGCGAAACCTTCTGCTGCGGGACTATCTCGCGTAAAACGCGCGCGGAGTCTTTGCTTGGAGTTTTCTGTTGGGGGAGTAAGTATTGGATGAGTTTAAGTGTCCGGAGAAGTGCTTGGACTACATACTCCGCCCCCTCATATAGGCGAAGAAATCGAGTGGGAGGTGCCATTCGGAAGCGGGTTGCCTCGGCCATTTTCAGAAACGGTTGGTCGGTAAGGAGTTCAACGACGAGCGATTGAACCGATTGGAATGCGCGTGTGAGACGTTTTGCCTTCATCGAAGATGGTTTGAGAAATAAATCTCCAACGCCGTATTCAGATCCTGCCGCTCTGAGGTCGAGTCGAGTGTCCTCAAGGCGAAGCAAAACAGTTTTCCAGCGTTCATTAACCAACGTGTCGTCTGCGCTAAGTCGACGCCACGAACTCTCACGTTCGATGCTGCTTTTGATGGTGCCACATGCAACGCGGATGGTATTGGCAATTTCTTTTATCTCTTCCGGAGTTTTGGAAGGCTCATCCGCCGGCAACTTTTCCATATTGGGACTCGCTATCTGACTCGCCGCACAAGATATTAAGTTTAGGCCTTCGCTTGTTAGGCGAAGATAACAAAGTTCCGCTCGCCCCCGTTCAGCGGCGGTGGCTAAGGCGACGTCGGTCCGTTAACCAATTCATGTAAATATTCCCACCGCACCCCTTGAAACAGGGAATGCGCTCCCAATGTTCTCCTTATGCTAGAGGAGACCAGCATGATTGCAACCAATACTGAACCGCATACCGAGGCTAGGCCGAAACCGCCGCCGGGCCCGGCCGGCAAAAACCCGAAAGGCAATAACGAGCCCGCGCCCGATAACGGTCCGGTCCCCGCCTGGGATGAGATGGTGCGCCGGGGCACGGTTTTGCGTCTGATGGAGCACCTCAACGTCGGCGTCCAACAGGCGGCCGATCTCGGCAAAGACCCCGCCTTTTCCGCCGACGACCGGCTGCAAGCCGTCCTCGTCATGTCGCGCATGATCAATGCCAACGCCCGTCTCGGCAAAGCCATCGGCTATCTCGCCCAGGTCGAGCAGCGGCGGCGGACCGTGATTCAGCATCTCGCGCCGCCGAAAGCTTGGAACGATTCGAATTCGATTCCGGAAGTTTTGCTGGAGCGCGACCTTGTGCGGAAGATGCTTCGCTACATGAAGGTGATCGCCGACGAGCGCTTCGATCCGGCCATTACCCAAGCCGAAGCCGCCGAAAAAGCCAGAAAGGAAAAAGCGGCGCCGGCGAACCCGGCCGAAGCCAAATCCGCTCTAGCCGGAACTGCGAGGATGGATGGCGCCAGCCCTTCCGCGTAAGCGCGGCGGTCAGCCGGGCAACCGCAACGCCCTCAAGCACGGCCGCTATACGCAGCTGCGCCGCGCCAAGCGCCAAGCGCTGACACTTTACATCCGCTGCACCTATACGATGCTCGATGAATTGGGCCTCGGCCGCCCGCCTTCCAAACGCACGACCTTGAGGCAAGGGGCGCGGCGGACTTATCCCCACGAATTGCACGCCATACGGGCTCTAATAACTTGTTATCAAAACCGCCGCCCTTGCGAATCGTCTTGCGGGCAGGGGGCGCAAAATGTTGATTCGGTGCCCTCTTCGAGAACACCTGGGACCGGATGGAACAAGAAGCCTATCGGCACATTCCTTACGACATCGAGGTCGAGCAGGCTCTGCTCGGCGCCATTCTGGTCGACAATCGCGCGCTGGACGCCGTTTCGGCGGTGCTCAAGCCCGAACATTTCTACGATCCCTTGCATCAGCGCCTGTTCGAGGCGATGGCGACGGCGATCGAACGCACCGGCTCGATCGTCACCCCGCTCACCTTGCATGCCGCTTTCAAGAACGATCCCGGTCTTGCCGAGGTCGGCGGCCATGGCTATCTCGCCGGGCTGGCCCAGGCCGCCCCCGCGATGCCGAACCTCAAGGACCTCGCCCGGATTCTCTACGATCTGGCGTTGCGCCGCACCTTGATCCACATCGGCGAAGACATCGTCAACACGGCCTTTGACGCGCCGCACGACAAGACTCCGCAGTCGCAGATCGAAGATGCCGAAAAGGCGCTTTATAGCGTCAGCGAGAATACGCGTTACGGCCAAGGTCCGATCGATTTTCAGGAGAGCCTCAGCCGCGCCGTGGAGATGGCCGAAAAGGCGCAGTTGCGTGGCGGCAAAATTTCCGGCGTCACCTCCGGCTTCATCGAAGTCGACCGGCTGCTCGGCGGTTTGCAGCCGTCCGACCTTCTGATCGTCGCCGGCCGCCCCGGCATGGGCAAGACGGCGTTTGCGGTCAATATGGCGTTCAATGCGGCCTATGCTTATGCCCAGGATGTGGCGGCGGGCGAGGTCGATCCGCGCGGTGCGCCGGTGTTGTTCTTCTCTCTGGAAATGGCGGCGCAGCAGCTTTCGGCTCGTGTGCTCGCCGAGCGCGCCGAAATCGAGATGTGGCAGATCCGTTCCGGCAAGTTCACCGAGAGCGAGTGGGAAAAGTTCGTGCTCACCATGCAGGAACTCTCCACCGTGCCGCTTTACATCGATGATACCGGCGGCATTTCGATGGCCCAGATCGCCGCCCGCGCCCGCCGTTTGAAGCGCGAAAAGAACATCGGCGTGATCATGATCGATTATCTGCAACTGGTGACGCCGTCGCGCCAGGCCGAGAACCGCGTCCAGGAAATCACCGAGATCACCAAAGGCCTCAAGACGCTGGCCAAGGAACTGAATGTGCCGGTGGTGGCGCTGTCGCAACTTTCGCGCGGCGTCGATTCCCGCGACGACAAGCGTCCGGTGCTGTCGGACCTTCGCGAATCCGGCTCGATCGAGCAGGACGCCGACGTCGTGATGTTCGTCTATCGCGAGGAATATTACCTCGCCACCCGCCAACCCGATCCGTCGTCGCCCGATTTCGCCAAATGGACCGAGAAGCTGGAGCGCGCCACCAACAAGGCGGAAATCCTGGTCGAGAAGCACCGCCACGGCGCCACGCGCGCCATCGAACTGGTGTTCGAGGCCCGCTACACCCGGTTTTCGAATCCGGCGCTCGATGCCTAAACCGTTGCCGCGGGGGCGGCAACGAATTCGATCGACGGCCGGTCGAAGCGGACCGGGAGCGGGGCCGCGACGCGCGCCAGATGCGCCTCGCCGGTCAGCACCGCCGCGATCTGCCGCGGCAACAGGCGGCATTCGTAATAGGCACGTACAATCTCGCGCCTGACGAGTTTGGCGCCGAGCTTGCGGCCGGCCTGGCGCCAATGGGCGATGTCGGAGGCGCCGGAGCGCTGGCGGGCGATCGCCGGCAGAAGTTGGAACGGTTGCAGCTCTCGGGCCAGCGCCGAGACGTTGGGATTGAACATCAGATGGTCGACCGGCACGTCCCAGCGCTCGATCGCGGCGAGCCGTAGCGCTGCGGGCCGCGAAATCACGTAAGCCGCCGCGCCGGTGTGGCGGGACAAGATCGGCGCCACGCTGTGGCCGCCGCCGATGTCGGTTGGCTCGCCGATCAACACGCGCTGGCCCGGCGGACCGAAGTGCTCGAGTTTCACCAAGTGGGCGCTGCTGGCGATCCAATCGGAGCGGCGCAGCAGAGCCGAGGCGTCGTCGCCGAGCACGACATCGTCTTCCAGCACGGAGGCATAAGGCGCGCCGCTGGCCAGAAATGCCGACCAAGCACGGCGGTGGCTGAGCGAGCAGCACTGATCGCCTTTCGGGATCGCGCCTAGCGGACCACTTGCGTGGAAAAATTGTGCCAGCCAAGCGGCACTGACGTCATCGGCGTCGATCGCCGGAATTCGCGTTGCGGTAAGTCCCAGCCGCGCCAGTTGCGCCGTCATGGCGCTGAGACGATCGTTGCGCCGATTGAGATTGATGAGGAAAACCTGCATGGACTCGCGTGCTTTGGAGATGATGCGAGCTTAGCGCTTGCGTGCTGTTCACGCCGTCAGCGAAAGTGTTGGAACGGGTGGCGAAGCAGCGCCTTGTGACAATCAATTACACAAATGCCGCCAACCGAACGCGCGTTCGCTCGTATTTATCATCATGGATTCCAACACGGACGGCGGCTTGATCCGCAACGCCAGCGAATGCACCGTTCTGCGTGTTCGAAACACATCGCGCATCAGCATTGCGGCGGCGAACGATTTCGTGTGTTCGAAAGGTTCTCCTGCGACGCTTGTGCCGCGCGCGTTTCCGTATTGCCTCGATTTTCTTCATGGCCGCGCCATCTACATTACCGGTGTGGAACCGCAAGGCGTGCAAAGCGCGCCATTCTATTATCTTTACTTGCGCCGGCATGCCCGTCGCGTGTTGCGTGTCCCGCTCGATGACGCATTCCTGAGCCGGACGCCACCGGCGGCAGATCCCGTCTTCTTGTTCTCGCCCGGACGCTGCGGTTCGACGTTGATGAGCCAGGTTTTGTTCGAAGCCGGAATTCCGTCGGTGTCGGAGCCGGACTTCTATACCCAGATGGCGTCGTGGTTCTGGTCGCGCCCGTTCAATCCGCTGGCGCCCCGTTACCGCCGGGCGATGTGGGCGATGTCGGGTGATTTGTCCGGTGCGCTGGGCGTGGTGCCGGTGGTCAAGCTGCGGGCCGAATGCACCCGCGCCCCGGAGCTGTTCGTGCGCCGTCCGGACGCCCGCACCATCGTAATGGTCCGCCGGTTCGAGAGTTGGTCGCGCTCGACGGCGCGGGTGTTCGGCAACGGGCCGGCCAAGGCGGTCTGCAAATACATGAACGCGCTACGCTGTTATGCTTGGCTCGCCCGCCGCAGCCGGTGCCTCCTGGTCCGCTACGAGGACTGGTTAAGCGAGCCCCGGGCCGCCGCCCGGGCTATGGGCGACTTTCTCGAGCGCTCGATCAGCCCCGAGGCCGCGGACCGGGCCGGCCGGGTCCATTCCCAGGAGGGGACGCCGCTGATTGGCCGGATTCGGCCCGGCTGGGAGGCCAAATGGGCCGGGGCGATGGCCCTGTGGCGGTCGCCGCGGCTTGTCACCGCACGTCGGCAGCTCGAAATCCCTAACGTCTGGGATTAAGCCCGCCCTGGGGAAACATCATTACGTCCAGGTGTATAGTCGCCCGGGTTCGATGAATGGCATAAACTGGATTCCCGGGTTTTCAAGGGCAGCAGGCAGTCGGTGGCAGACACGTCTTTTGTTGGTGAGTCCGCCACCTTGTTGGCAGACCTTCAAGCACGTCTGCGTGTGGCGGAGGCTGAGCGCAAGCGCAACCTCAGGCGGGTCTATGCCGGTATTGCCGTCGTCATTCTGCACACTTTGATTGTGGTGCTTTTGATCACCTCCGAATGGGTGCCGATCGCGTTTCTTGTGCCAAAGAAGATTGAGCCGCTGGAGTGGGTGGTGCTGCAATCGCCGGTCCATGTGTCGCAAGATACCAAGATCAAGCCGACCAGCCGCAATGCCGGTACCGTCAATCCCAATATTATTCCCCGCGTGCTGCGCCCGAAACAAGACGAAGAAGAAAACAACGCCATCACTGATATGGGATGGGCGCTGGGCCGCTCGCTCGCCTGCGGCGCCAACAGCTACGAATGGCTGAATTCCAAGATGCGCGCCGAATGCCGGCGCAAGCCGTGGGATTTCGTCTACGACCGTTACGGCAACATCGTCCTTAACGCGCGCCCGCGGGAGTTGCCGGACCAGGAAACACTGCGCCCGAGCGACGTCCAGGCGCATGAGCGCAATACCGCGCCAGTCTGCCCCACCAACGTCGATCCCAACGCGCCGTGTCTGGCCGCCATTATCGGGGGTCACCGGTGACCGTTTCGCCGCACCTGCGAAGAAGCTTTGACGCCGCAGCGGCGGGGCTGCATTGTCCGGCCATGGACCGGGCAGATGACGAATTGGTCACGGATTTCGAGGCGGCGTGCCTGACGGTGCGCACCTTTGCGATTGCCGCGAATTTCCGCACAGCACAAAGACTTGCCAGTCCTTCCGTGGTCGCCGGCGTGGTCAAGGCCGACGCTTACGGTATCGGCCTCACCCCGGTGGCGGAGGCGCTGCTCCAAGCCGGTTGCGACACCTTCTTTGTCGCGCGCCTCGAAGAGGGCATCGCTTTGCGGACGCTGGCGCGGCGGGCGCGGATTTTCGTCCTCGACGGGGCGCAACCGGACATGGTGCCCGCCCTTATCAGTTACAATCTGACGCCGGTGCTGAATTCACTGGCCGAGATCGCCGCCTGGTCGGCAACAGCGCGCACCACCAAAACCCGGCTTGATGCCGCCGTACACATCGACACCGGCATGAATCGCTTGGGCTTGGCGGCCTCGGAGCTGAAAACCTTGGCGGCCGAGCATGCGCGGTTGCTCTCGGGCCTGCGCGTCGTGTTGTGGATGAGCCATTTGGCCTGCTCCGACGAGCCCGATGCCAAGATGAACGCCGTCCAGCTCGAGCGCTTCAAGACCGCGCTGGCGATGTTGCCGGAAGCGCCCGCCAGTCTGTCGGCTTCGGGCGGCATCCTGCTCGGCAAGGACTATCTGTTCGACATGGTGCGGCCGGGGATTGCGCTCTACGGCGGCAATCCGCAGCCCGGTTTTGCCAATCCGTTCCAACCGGTGGTGCGCCTTGCCACCAAGATCATGCAGGTGCGCGCCGCGCCCAAGGGCGAGACCGTCGGCTATAGCGCCACGCACCGCTTGAAGCGGCCGTCGCTGCTGGCCACCGCCGCGCTCGGCTACGCCGACGGCATTTTTCGGACTCTGTCAAACAGCGGCGCGGTGGCGGTGAACGGCATCAAGGCGCCGATCGTCGGCCGCGTTTCGATGGACCTTCTGACCTTCGACGTCACCGACGTGCCGGGAACGGTGGCGGCGGGCCAGGACGTCGAACTGATCGGCGAGACGATTTCGCTTGACGACGTCGCCACTGCCGCCAACACCATTTCGTATGAAATCCTAACCTCGCTTTCGCGCCGCGCCCGGCGCCGCTACGAGGACGTGCCATGAAGTTCTTTACTGCCGTGGGGCGGTCCACGCTCGAACTGCTCGGGGAAGTTGGCCGCCTGTCGATTTTTACCGCCGATGCGGTAACCAGTTTCATCCGGCCGCCGATCTATTGGTCGCTGGTCGGCACGCAGATGATGCGGATCGGCTTCTTTTCGCTGCCGGTCGTCGGCCTGACGGCCTTCTTCACCGGCGCCGTGCTGGCCTTGCAGATTTACATCGGCACCGCGCGCTATGGCGCCGAGCAGTTCGTGCCGACGGTGGTGCTGATCGGCATCTTGCGCGAACTGGGCCCGGTGATCGCCGGCTTGATGGTGGCGGGGCGTGTTTCGGCCGCCATCGCCGCCGAGCTGGGTACCATGCGCGTCACCGAGCAGATCGATGCGCTGACCACACTGGCGACGCGCCCGGTCAAATACCTGGTGGTGCCGCGGCTGATGGCGGCGCTGGTTTCGATGCCGCTGCTGGTGGCCGTCGCCGATGCCATCGGCGTGTTGGGCGGCTATGTCGCCGCCACCAAAAGCCTCGGCTTCACCGGCTCGATCTATCTCAACACCACGATGAACGACCTCAACGGCAACGACGTGATGTCCGGCCTGATCAAGGCGGTGGTGTTCGGTTTCCTGATCGCGCTGATGGGTTCGTATAACGGCTTCAATTCGAAAGGCGGCGCCCAAGGCGTCGGCGCGGCGACCACCAATGCCGTGGTGTCGGCCTCGATCCTGATCCTGGTGGCGAATTACATCCTCACCAATATCTTCAACATTCTGAACTTCTAGAGGCTCCTCATGGAAAGCGCAGCCTCCGTTACGGACGACGATGGGGCGAAGATCGTCATCAAAGGCGTCAAGAAGCGCTTCGGGCCCAAGGTCGTGCTCGATGGGCTCGATCTCACCGTGCCGAGAGGCCAGTCGCTGGTGGTGATCGGCGGCTCGGGCACCGGCAAATCGGTGACGATCAAATGCGTGCTCGGCATTCTGAAGCCGGATGCGGGCCAGATCCTGGTCGATGGTCAGGATACCGCCAAGCTGCGGGGGCGCGCGCGCGATGCCTATTTGCGCAAATTCGGCATGCTGTTCCAAGGCGCGGCGCTGTTCGACTCGATGCCGGTGTGGGAGAACGTCGCCTTCGGCTTGATCCAAGGCCGCGGCGTCGGGCGCAAGAAGGCGCGCGATATCGCCTACGAGAAACTCACCAAGGTCGGTCTCGGCGCCGATGTCGGCGGGCTTTATCCCTCCGAGCTTTCCGGCGGCATGCAGAAGCGCGTCGGTCTGGCGCGCGCCATCGCTGCCGATCCCGAAATCATCTTCTTCGACGAGCCGACCACCGGCCTCGATCCGATCATGTCCGACGTCATCAACAACCTGATCGTCGATACGGTGCGCGGCACCGGCACCACGACGCTGTCGATCACCCATGATCTCGTCAGCGCGCGCAAAATCGCCGACCGCATTGCCATGCTGTACAAGGGCAAGATCATCTGGGAAGGCCCCACCGCCGAGATTGACCACAGCGGCAACCCTTACGTCGGCCAATTCATCCACGGCCGCGCCGAAGGCCCGATCAAGATGGAAGTGCGGGGGTAAGGATGAACCCCAACCCTCCCCTTGAAGGAGGGTCGAAAAATCACGCAGGGATTTTTCGGGGAGGGGTTTGTCGTGTTCTCTGCATTGAGGCACGACGCCCGGCGTCACGACGTACCCCTCTCCGAAATCTGCTCCGCTACGCTTGGCAGATTTCGACCCTCCCTCAAGGGGAGGGTAAGAAAGTGCAAGCGCTTCCGTCAGCGCACGGGTTTGGTGGACATAGGTGCGGATGTCGGCGTAAAGCGTGCGGCGCTCGCGGGTGTATTTGCCATGCTTATAGGCATTGCGATTGCCGGGTGGCGCACCGCGGCGACGGCCAGTTCGGCGCGGCGAACGTAAAGCGGGTGGGATGAGAACGCGTTTTCTCATTTGCTGACCTTGGGGCCGCCCCCCGTGTCAAAATTCGCAAAATGTGAATTCAATTCCGCAATTTTGGCGTCAACGCTTTGACGGCGTTTTCTTTTCGCCTTGCGTCGCGGCGGCGCGAGGACCTTGGCCAGTTGCTTGCCGAGGATGGAATCCGCCGTGATGACCCGCGCGGTGAGCCATAGCATCCGCGTATCGTGAGGGTTGCGCGCCTGCAAATCCCGACAGCGCGCGATCAACGCGCTGCCTTGCGCCAGATGCGGCAGCGACGTGCCGACCAGACGGCGGATTTCATTCTGCAATTGCAGCGCAGGCGCACTTGAGCCTGCGGCGGGAGTGTCTGCAGCCTTCATAGACTGGAGGTAGTGATGGGCGGCGAGGTTTCAAGAGAGTTGTAGCAAAAAAATCCTATAATAGGATCGCCGTTAACCACCTAAGCCGCCGCCGGGCCGAACAAAGCCGCCGCGATATGCACCAATGTCGCAGGGTGCCGCCGAACGGCAAATCTGCAACGCAACACCGGACATCGCGAACCATCGTTTGTGCATCAAACGAAGGAAGGACCGGGTTCCGGTTTTGCCTTCAGTCACGCCGTAATGAGGAAGCCTTGAGTAGCGCGTGTTCGAACGGGGTCATCCTTCGAGACGCCCTTTGGCCCTCACCGTGAGGGGGGCGCGTTTCGAAGGGGAGGGCCAAAGGTCTCCTCAGGATGAGGATTTTGACTGCCCGCTGCTCTCGTCCTGACGGATTGGGGCAATGCTCCACCATCTTCGCACTGCGACCGCGCCCCAAATCGCTTCCACAAGTCCGAACGGCCAAGCGCCTTGCAGAAAGCCGTAGACCGATCCCAGCCAGCACGACAGCGCAAACGCCAGCACGAACCAGGGGCTGCGTTTTTCGAGGGCGTACGTGACCAGCATTGCCGTCACCGCAAACAGCCCGAAGAGCGTCAGAGCGTCCATGCCGTTTCCCTTTTGTTCCCTGGCTATGCTATGGTCGATTCATGGTTCGCGCAAAACACGACATACCCCTCCCCGTAAACGCCTCCGGCGTTTCCGACCCTCCCTCAAGGGGAGGGTAAACGAATTGGCTCTGCAATGGCTGAAACCGTCTCGTTGACGAAAAATCTCACCCTCCCCTTGAGGGAGGGTCGAAATTTGCGTCAGCGAATTTCGGGAAGGGGTATGTCGTGACGTTTCCGAGCAGGCTCCGGCGGCAGAATCTGAAGACGGGCTTCGCGGCGCATTTGCGCGAAGACATGACCGATGCCGAACGGCGATTGTGGGCGGCTCTGCGTTCCCGGCAGGTCGCAGGGTTGAAATTCCGCCGCCAACAGCCCATCGGACCATACATCGTCGACTTCTTCTGCCCGTCGGCGAAGTTGGTCGTCGAATTGGATGGCGATCAACACGGTGCGAAAAAGGCCGTCGATTATGACGAAAACCGAACGCGCTGGCTGGTAGAACGCGGCTACCGGGTTCTGCGTTTTCCCAACGCTGACGTGTTCAAAGAACCGGTACGGATCGTGGAGGGAATCGTGCATCATTGCGGACGGCACGACATACCCCTCCCCGTAAAATCGCCGCTTCGCAACGATTTTCCGACCCTCCCTCAAGGGGAGGGTGGTTGATTGGCCAAAACATCCGCGTCTTTCGTTTGTCAGTCCTGCGGTGCCGTCCATAACAAATGGTCGGGCAAGTGCGATGCGTGCGGCGGCTGGAACACCATCACCGAGGAAGCGGCGCCGCCGCCGCTGGGGTCCACGGCGCAAAAGCGCCAGCGCGGCCGGGCTTTCACCCTCGAAGATTTGAAAACCGAAGACGTCGAGCCGGCGCGCCGGGTCACCGGCATCAACGAATTCGACCGTGTCTGCGGCGGCGGCATGGTGCCCGGCTGTGCGCTGCTTGTCGGCGGCGATCCCGGCGTCGGCAAGTCGACCATCATCCTGCAGGCGCTGGCGGCTTACGCGCGCTCGGGCGGCACCGCCGTCTATATCTCGGGCGAAGAGTCGATGCCGCAGGTGCGCTCGCGCGCCACCCGCATGGGCTTGTCGGAGAGCCCGGTGGCGCTCGGTTCGGCGACCTGCGTGGAGGACATTCTGGCGACGCTGGAGCAGCGCGAGCCGCCCGGCATGATCGCCATCGACTCGATCCAGACCTTGTGGACCGGCACGCTGGAAGCGGCTCCCGGCACCATCGCGCAGGTCCGCACCGCCTCGCTCGATCTGGTGCGCTACGCCAAAGCCTCCGGCGCCGGGCTGATCCTGGTCGGTCATGTCACCAAGGACGGCCAGATTGCCGGACCTAAGGCAGTGGAACACTTGGTCGATGCGGTGCTCTATTTCGAAGGCGAGCGCGGCCATCAATTTCGTATTTTGCGCGCCGTCAAAAACCGTTTCGGCCCGACCGACGAAATCGGCGTCTTCGAAATGACCGGCAAGGGCCTCGCCGAAGTGGCCAATCCCTCGGCGCTGTTTCTCGGCGACCGCAATTCGGTGGCGCCCGGCACGGCGGTGTTCGCCGGTATCGAAGGCACGCGGCCTTTGCTGGTGGAAGTGCAGGCCCTCGTCGCTCAGCCCAGTTACGGCACGCCGCGGCGCGCGGTGGTCGGCTGGGATGCCGGGCGGCTGGCGATGATTCTTGCCGTGCTCGATTCGCGCGGCGGCGTCGGGGTCAGCGCTCAGGACGTCTATCTGAATGTGGCGGGCGGCCTGAAGGTCGGCGAACCGGCGGCCGATCTTGCCGCAGCGGCGGCATTGATTTCCTCTTTCGCCGGGACGCCGTTGCCGCGCGACACGGTGTTTTTCGGCGAGATCAGCCTGACCGGCGACATCCGCCCGACGCCGCAAGGCGAACTCCGCCTCAAAGAAGCCGCGAAACTGGGCTTTACGGCGGCCGTTGTCCCTAAGGATACCAAAGCCGACGTGCCGGGGCTGACGCTAAGGCCGGTCAAGGACGTCGGCGATCTGATCGCCGTTGCCAGCGCCGGGGCGGCGTACAAGTAATCTGCCGCCGCATTTCTTCGAATCGCAGCTTGCAGTAGAATTGAACCATGAGCTTTGCGTTCCAATTCCTCGATTTGGTGGTGGTGCTGATTGTCATCGCATCGGCCGCCTACGCGACCTATCGCGGACTCGTATCCGAGTCGCTGGCCGTGTTCGGCTGGATTGCCGCCGCTTATGCCACGCTTTATTTCGGCCCGTGGGTGGCGTGGTGGATGCAGGACATGATGAAGCCGCAGTGGCTGGGCCAAGCCGCCGGCTATGTCCTGGTGTTCCTGATTGTCTTGATCCCGCTGCAGTTTGCGTCCTCGCGCATCTCCCAGAACGTCAAAAAAACGCAAGTCGGCACGCTCGATAGCGTGCTCGGAACCGGTTTCGGCATCCTTCGGGGCGTCGCCATCGTCGGCATCGCCTACCTCGTGTTCGTCATGTATGCGCCGAACACCACTCCCGGCTGGCTTGTCAACGCAAGGTTGTACCCAGAGATTCATGCGTCGGCCGAGATCGTTTCCTCGCTGATTCCCAACCAGGATGTCCGCGTGCCCAAGGAAACCCGGACAGATTCCGATGATTCGGCCGATCCGATCGCCGAAAAGCTCAAAGATAACGACACGGCGTCGCCCAAACCCGAGGCCAAACCGGTCCAAAAACCGGCCGAAGCCGAGCCTATCCGGCCGTCCAAGCCGAAAGCGGCCAAACATGCCAAGAAGGCCTATGGCGCCAAGGACCGGCAAGCGCTAGACAAGCTCATCGAAACAAACATCAGCGACAAGAGCAGCAAGCCATGAGCGGGCTGACCGATCCTATTGCCAGCGAGACTGCGGACTCGCTGCACGAGGAATGCGGCGTTTTCGGAATCTTCGGCCATCACGGCGCCGGGGCGCTGACCGTCCTCGGTCTGCACGCCTTGCAGCACCGGGGCCAAGAGGCGGCGGGCATCGTCACCTACGAGCACGGCCAGTTCATCGCCGAGCGCCATCCCGGCTTGGTCGGCGATATTTTCGGCAAGAACAGCGCCCACACCGCCAATCTCAAAGGCGACTACGCCATCGGCCATAACCGCTATTCGACGGCGGGCGGCTCGGCGGTGCGCAATATCCAGCCGCTGTTTGCGGATTTGACCGGCGGCGGCGTCGCCATCGCCCACAACGGCAATCTCACCAACGCCTACGCGCTCCGCACCAAGCTGGTGCAGGAAGGCGCCATCTTCCAGTCGACCTCCGACACCGAAGTGATCATCCATCTGGCGGCGCGCAGCCGCAGGGGGCCGATCGTCGAGAAACTGATAGATGCGCTGAAGCAGGTGGAAGGGGCCTATTCGCTGGTGGCGCTCACCGCCAAGAAGCTGATCGGCGTGCGCGATCCGTGGGGCGTGCGCCCGCTGGTGCTCGGCATGCTCGACGGCGCCCCGATCTTCGCCTCCGAGACTTGCGCCCTCGACATCCTCGGCGCCGATTTCGTGCGCGACGTCGAGCCCGGCGAAGTCGTCGTCTTCACCAAAGACGGCGTGGAAAGCTTCCATCCCTTCGCCAAGCAGAAGCCGCGCTTCTGCATTTTCGAATACATCTATTTCGCCCGGCCGGATTCGATGATGGAAGGGCGCAACGTCTATCAGGCGCGCAAGGCGATCGGCGAACAGCTCGCCAAGGAAGCGCCGGTGGCGGCCGATCTCATCGTGCCGGTGCCCGATTCCGGCGTGCCGGCGGCGCTCGGCTATTCGCAGGCGAGCGGCATTCCGTTCGAACTCGGCATCATCCGCAACCATTATGTCGGGCGCACTTTCATCGAGCCGACCGACGGCATTCGCCACCTCGGCGTTCGCCGCAAGCACAATCCCAATCGCGCCACTTTGACCGGCAAGCGCGTCGTCCTGATCGACGATTCCATCGTCCGCGGCACCACCTCGAAGAAGATCGTGCAGATGGTGCGCGATGCGGGCGCTTCGGAAGTGCATTTCCGCGTCGCCAGTCCGCCGACCCGGCATTCTTGTTTCTACGGCGTCGATACGCCCAACGAGCACGCGCTCTTGGCGCATGAGATGAACGTCGAGGAGATGGCCAAGTTCATCGGCGTCGACAGCCTCGCCTTCATCACCATGGACGGGCTGTACCGCGCCGTCGGCGAAGAGCGCCGCGATCCCAAGGCGCCGAAGTTCTGCGACGCCTGCTTCTCCGGCGATTATCCGATTCCTATGACCGATGCCGACGCCAGCAAGGACAGCCAGCTTTCCTTTCTCGCCGAAGTAGCCTGAAGCGGTGGCCGAGCCGGGGCGCATTGCGCTGGTGACCGGCGCCTCACGCGGCATCGGACGCGCGGCGGCGGTGGCATTGGCGGCGGCCGGGCATCATGTGGTTCTCGTTGCTCGCACCGTCGGTGGTCTGGAAGAGACCGATGATCTGGTGCGCGCCGCGGGCGGCTCGGCGACGCTGGTGCCGCTCGATCTCAAGGACTTCACGGCGCTGGATCGCCTTGGCGCTTCGCTTTTCGAACGCTGGGGCCGGCTCGATGCCTTTTTCGCCAACGCCGGGGTGCTCGGCGCCCTCAGCCCGCTGGCGCATCTCGATCCCAAGCTGCTCGACGAACTGGTAGCAGTGAACATCACCGCGAATGCCCGACTGATCCGCTCGCTCGATCCGCTGTTGCGGGCGTCCGAGGCGGGCCGGGTGCTGTTCGTGTCGTCGAGCGTGGCGCGCAAGCCGCGGGCGTTCTGGGGCGGCTACGCCATGAGCAAAGCGGCGCTGGAGAGCTTAGCGCTGACCTATGCCGCCGAATGCGCCGCGACGGGCGTGCGCGTCAACATCCTCAATCCCGGCGCCACGCATACCGCGATGCGCGCCCGCGCCATGCCGGGCGAAGACCCGGTCACGCTGCCGACGCCGGAAGACATCGCGCCGCTGATTGTCGAAATGCTGTCGCCGGAGTGGGAGAAGAACGGCGAATTGGTGAATTACCGGGAATGGAAATTGCCCGCCGGTTGAGGCAGGCCTGCGCGGCCGGTCAGTCGTAAAGAGCGAGGCATTCATTTCTCAAAATTCCGGGATGCAGCTCAATGCGTACGGGGGAACTGTCCAGAATCTGTCGGACTGGAATCGTAATGCGCGACCGCCCTCGCGCGGCGGTCTCTGCGATTGACGCGCCATAAACAATCGCGCCGACATTCGACCATACGGCCATGGCGGCGCACATGGGGCACGGCTCACATGTCGAAATCAACACGGCGCCAGACAAGTTGTCGTCTCCCAATAGCCGGCAAGCCTCGCGGAGAGCCTTCATTTCGGCATGCAACGAAGGGTCTTTTTCCGTTTTCGCGGTATCAAACTCTTGCGCGAGAACTCGGTTTCCCAGCGCGAC
>JAATGK010000433.1 GCA_015654715.1 Alphaproteobacteria bacterium | reverse complement strand
GTGCCTCGTTGTCGGACCAACCGGCAAGCCCGGGAACGGTGGATCCGGCGCACGTCACGCAAACGCTGAAAAGCTTCACCGACGCCGGCAAACTGGTCGGCGCTTCGGCGCTGGTGACTCAAGACGGCAAGGAAGTCTATTTCGGCGCCTTCGGTTACGCCGATCGCGAAGCCGGGCACCCGATGGCGCGCGATACCATCGTGTCGATCTACTCGATGACCAAGCCGATCACCGGCACGGCGCTGATGACGCTGTGGGAAGCGGGCAAGTTCCGGCTCGACGATCCGGTCGCCAAATACATTCCGGAACTGGCCAATGTGAAAGTCTTTGCCGGGCTTGATGCCGCGGGCGCCCCAATCCTCGTCGCCCCCAACCGGCCGATGACCATCCGCGATCTGACCCGCCACACCGCCGGGCTGACCTATTGCGGCAATGACAATCTGCCGGCGCTGAAAGCCCAATGCGACGCCGCCGATCCTTTGGCGCTGACCCACTCGCTCGACGACTTTGCCAAGGCGCTCGGCACCTTGCCGCTGGAATATCAGCCGGGCGAGAAGTGGCGCTACAGCTTTGCCGTCGATGTTCAGGCGCTTCTGGTGCAGCGGCTGTCGGGCATGCCGTTCGCCGCGTATGTGCAGGAGCACGTCCTGAAGCCGCTTGCCATGAATGACACCGGTTTCTTCGTGCCGCCGGAAAAGCGCGCCCGGCTGGCGGCGATCTATAACGTCGACGCCGACGGTAAATTCACCCGCAAGACCGGCGACAAATCGATTGAACTCAATACCGGCCACTACCCGATGACGCCGGGTGGCTTTGGCCTGACTTCGACGCTCGACGATTATTCCCGCTTCGCCCGCATGATTTTGGGCGGCGGCGAACTCGATGGTGTGCGGATTCTGAAACCCGCCACCGTGCGGCTGATGACCACCAGCCAGCTCGATCCGGCGATCACCGAACGCATCTGGCTGACCAGCGATAAAGGCGAGATGGGCTTCGGCATCGACGGTGCCGTACGCGTCGATCCGCCGAGCCAGCCCGGCGGCAAAGCGGGCGAGGTTGGCGAATGGTTTTGGGACGGCGCCGCTTACACGCTGTTCTGGGTCGATCCCAAAAACAAGCTTACGGCGGTGTTCTTCACCCAATACCAGCCGTTCGGGAAAGTGCCGGCGCACAAGGCGTTTCGCGACGCGATCTATGATGGCGTCGATCCGTCGGCTCTAGCGCCCAAATAACAACAAGGAAGCGTCTAACAACAAGGACACGTCATGAAATTACTGCCGCTTATGCTTACCGCTGCGTTCGGAATGATTTCCGCTGCGCATGCGGAAGATGGTTATGATCTATGGTTGCGATATCATCCGCTGGAAAAACCAGCGCTCGAATCCTATCGTTCTGTTACCAATATCGTCGTGGAAGGCCGTTCGGCCACATCAAAAATCACGTCTGACGAACTGGTGCGTGGCTTGTCGGGTCTGTTGGCCCGCAAGGTGACTGTCGGGACCAAAATGCGTTGCGACGCAGTCGTGGTCGGCACGCCGACAAGTACGCCGGCCATCGCCAGCTACAAGCTGCCGCTCGACAAGGCGGGGTCGGAAGGCTTTGTCATCCGTTCGGTTGAGACCAAGGGCTGCAAGGAGATCGTCATTGCCGGCAATACCGACGTCGGTGCGCTCCATGGCGCCTTTCATTTCCTGAAGCTGGTCCAGACGCGCGCCCCCGTTGACCATCTCGACATCGCTTCGGCTCCGGCCGTGAAAATCCGTCTCTGGAACCACTGGGACAGCATCGATGGCAGATCCGGACGCGGTTATGCAGGTTCTTCCATCTTCAATTGGTGGGAGATGCCGCAATACATGGATCCGCGCTACACCGACTATGCGCGTGCCAATGCCTCGATCGGCATCAATGCGGTCATGCCGGCTCAAGGGGCGTCGCGCTATACGATGTCGCCGGCGTTCCTGACGAAGCTGGCGGCTTTGGCTGACCTGTTACGTCCCTATGGCATCAAGGTCTTCATGTCGGCCAGCTTCAGCGCTCCGATCGAGATCGGCGGTCTCAAGACCAACGATCCCACCGATCCCGGCGTCGCCGCGTTCTGGAAGACCAAGGTCAATGAGATCTATCAGTACATCCCCGATTTCGGCGGCTTCGTTATTAAGTCGGATTCCGAGGGTGCCCCCGGACCCAGTCAGACCGGACATACCCAGGCCGAAGGCGCCAACGTGGTGGCCGATGCTTTGGCTCCGCATGGCGGCACCGTTCTCTGGCGCGCCTTTGTCTATTCCGACGTCAATCCGGAAGACCGCATCAAGCAGGAATACAGCGAGTTCAAGCCGCTCGACGGCAAGTTCCGCGACAACGTCGTGGTGCAGTCCAAGAATGGTCCGCTCGACTTCCAGCCGCGTGAGCCGTTCAGCGCCGTGTTTGGCGCCATGCCCCACACCAACCTCGGTGCCGAAATCCAGCCCACCAAGGAATATCTCGGCTTCGAGACGCACCTCGTCTATCTCGGCACGTATTGGCAGGAGTTCTTCCAGACCGATACCTATGGCAAGGGCCCCGGCTCTACCGTAGCCAAGGTGGTCGACGGCTCGCTGTTCAATCGTCCCCTATCGGCGATCAACGGTGTCGGCAATGTCGGTTCCGACCGCGACTGGTGCGGCTCGACCTTCAATCAGGCGAACTGGTATGCCTTCGGACGGCTGGCCTGGAACCCGGCCGATTCGGCCGAGGCGATTGCCGACGACTGGATCAAGATGACCTTCACGGCCGACCCGGCCTTCGTCAAGCCGGTCAAGGCGATCATGATGTCCTCGCGCGAGACCGCGGTTAATTACATGACCCCGCTGGGGTTGACGCACCAGATGGGAACCGACCACCACTATGGCCCGGGCCCCTGGATTGACGACGTCGGCCGGCCCGACTGGAACCCGACCTACTACAATGGTGCCAACAAGGGCGGCATCGGTTTCGACCGCACGGCGGCCGGCTCGAACGCCGTCAGCCAGTATGCACCGGAGGTGGCAGCCCAGTACTCCGATCCCAAGAAAACCCCGCCGGCGCTGCTGTTGTGGTTCCACCATCTGCCGTGGACCTATGTGATGCCGTCGGGCCGGACGTTGTGGGACGAACTGGTCATACACTATACTGATGGCGAGAAAGAAGTGGGCGAGATGGCTGCGACTTGGCAGAAGATGAAGCCCTATGTCGATGCCGAGCGGTTCAATAAGACCGCCGACTTCTTCGAAATCCAGAAGAGCGACGCCAAGCTGTGGCGTGATGCGTCGATCGCCTACTTCCAAAGCGTGTCAGGCCTGCCGTTGCCGGCAGGGATGGCGGCGCCAGAGCATCCGCTCTCCTACTACAAAGCGCTGACATTCCCCTATGCTCCCGGCCACGAACCGGTCCTGAAACGTGCCAAACTGCCGGTTGCCGATCCGATCCCGGCGAGTAAGTAAGTATCAGCAGGGGCGCACGCCGCAAGACGCGCGCCCCATCGCATCAGGAGGATGTATCCGATGAAACGTCTTGCGTGGCTTGCGGCGCTTTGCGCGCTCGGTTTTGTTTCCGCCGCGCAGGCGGAGGACGGCTATCAGCTTTGGCTGCGGTATCAACCGCTCGAAAAAACGGCGCTGGCGGAGTACCGCGGCGTCGGCACCGAGGTCGTCAGCACCAGTCATTCGGCGACCGCCAAAGTCACCACCGACGAGTTGGTGCGCGGACTTTCGGGTCTTTTCGCGAAAAAGATCGCCGCCGGCGATAGCATCCGGTCGGGCGGCGCGGTTCTGTTCGGCACGCCTACCAATTCGCCGGTCATCGCCAGCCTGAAATTGCCGCTCGAAAAACTCGGCCCCGAAGGCTACATCATCCGCAGCGTGACGGCGAAGGGCAAGAAAATCACCGTCATCGCCGGCAATTCCGACGTCGGCGCGCTCTACGGCGCGTTCCGGTTTTTGCAGGTGCTGCAGACCCGCGTTCCCGCCGATCATCTCGACATCGCATCGGCACCAGCGGTCAAGCTGCGCCTGCTCGATCATTGGGACAATCTCGACGGCACCGTCGAACGCGGCTATGCCGGCGGTTCGATCTTCAACTGGTGGACGCTGCCCGAGCACGTCTCGCCGCGTCTCGTGGATTACGCTCGCGCCAATGCGTCGATCGGCATCAACGGTGCGGTGGTGATCAATGTCAACGCTTCGGCGCTGGTTCTGACGCGCGAATATATCGCCAAGCTTGCCGCGATTGCCGACACGCTCCGGCCCTATGGCATCAAGGTCTATCTTTCCGCGCGCTTCAGTGCGCCGATCGAAATCGGCCGCCTTCCCACCGCCGACCCGCTCGATCCCGCCGTGCGCGCCTGGTGGAAGAACAAGGCCGACGAAATCTATCACGCCATTCCCGATTTCGGCGGCTTCCTGGTCAAGGCCAATTCGGAAGGCCAGCCGGGGCCGCAGGATTACGGCCGCAGCCACGCCGACGGCGCCAACATGCTGGCCGATGCGCTCGCCCCCCATGGCGGCGTCGTGATGTGGCGCGCCTTTGTTTACAGCAAGGAAGTGCCGGACGACCGCATCAAACAGGCTTATTCCGAGTTCAAGCCGTTCGACGGCAAGTTCCGCGATAATGTCGTCGTGCAGGTGAAGAACGGCCCGCTCGATTTTCAGCCGCGCGAGCCGTTCAGCGCGCTGTTCGGTGCCACGCCCGCCACCAATACCGGCCTCGAGGTCGAAGTCACCAAGGAATATCTCGGTTTCAACACCCACCTCGTTTATCTCGGGCCGCTGTGGCAGGAGGTGTTGCAGTCCGACACCTATGCCAAAGGACCCGGTTCGACGGTCGCCAAAGTGATCGACGGCTCGCTCTACGGCAACAAGCTGACTCTGATGGCCGGCGTTTCCAACATCGGCGCCGACCGCAACTGGTGCGGCTCGATCTTCGACCAAGCCAACTGGTATGCTTTCGGGCGGCTGGCCTGGAACCCGAATGCGAGCGCCGGTGATATCGCGAACGATTGGGCCAAACAGACCTTCAGCAACGCCCCGAATGTTCTCAATCCGGTGGTCGGCCTGATGATGGCGTCGCGCGAAGTCGCGGTGAATTACATGACGCCGCTGGGGCTCGCCCATCAGATGGGCACCTCGGGCCATTACGGGCCGGGGGCTTGGATCGATGATGCCGGCCGTCCCGATTGGAATCCGGTCACCTATAACGGTGCTAAGAAAGACGGCATCGGCTTCGACCGCACCGCTACGGGGTCAAATGCGGTGGCGCAGTACTTCCCGCCGGTAGTGGACAAGTTCTCGAAGGTCGAAACGACGCCCGAAAATCTGCTGCTATGGTTCCATCATGTGCCATGGGATATGCGCGTCGCCTCCGGTCGCACGGTGTGGGACGAACTTGTCACCCGCTACACGCTGGGCGAAACCGAGGTCGGCGCAATGGGCGCGACGTGGGCGAAGCTGAAGCCGTTCATTGATGCCGACCGCTTCCAGATCACCGCCGATTTCCTCACCATCCAGGCGCATGACGCCAAACTGTGGCGCGATGCCTCCATCGCCTATTTTCAAAGCGTGTCGGGCTTGCCGCTGCCGGCCGGTATCAACGCACCTGCGCACAGCCTTTCCTATTACAAGGATCTGTCGTGGCCGTATGCGCCGGGGCAGGGTTCGCCAGGCCGCAAGATCAAGCCGCCGCCGGAGGACGACGCCCAACACTGATTGGGGAGAAACAGCATGAAGTGGGCATTGCTGGCCTTGTGCGCCGCGGCGGCAATTCCCGTCGCGCGGGCCGATGACGGTTACGATCTCTGGCTGCGTTATCGCCCGCTCGAAACGCAAACACTGCTACGTTATCGCGGTGCCGGCCTGGAGGTGGCTGCGGCGGGCCATTCGGCGACCGCGGAGGTGACGCGGGCAGAACTGGTTCGCGGACTCGAAGGGCTCTTGGCGCACCAGGTCAAAGCGAGCGCGAGCGTTG
>JAATGK010000353.1 GCA_015654715.1 Alphaproteobacteria bacterium | reverse complement strand
GTGGTGCGCGACAACAACCATATTATCGGCGTCGTGATGGGCGGGCGCACGGCGATCAAGCGCGACCGCGAAATGATACGGCTGCTCGATCTCGCCTTCACCGCGGCAGCGCACGACCCAAAGCTGGTGGCGCGAGCGCAGGTGCCATGGCAGGTGGCGCTCAATACGGCACCAAACGCAGGTCTGGCCACTTCCGGATCAGCCTACGTGCTGCCGGGTGCGCCGTCCGATGCCGACGACGAAGACGCCGCCGAACGCCGGGCCGATGTCGACGAGATAAAAAGCATTCCGACGGTGGCTGCGCCCCTCGCACCGCCCAAGGTCCAGCCAAAGCCGCCGATGATCGCCGTGCTGGCGCTGAAGCCACCACAGCAACAGCAGAAGAACACCCCCGTCGTCGCCACTGCGGTACAGCGCGCGGCCGTCGCGACGCCGACACCTCGACCTGCTCCCATCGCGGCCTCCAAAACCGTAGTCGCGACCGCGACACCACCCAAGACCAACGCCGGCACAGCAGCGCCACCCAGGACGGTGATGCGGCCGGTGATCCTGGGCGAAGGCGATGCCGGCGATAACGGCGCGCTGCGGTCCTCGCTCGGCTTGCATGACTGGACCATCCAGATCGGCGCCTTTGCCGACTTGAACCTTGCTCGCACCCAGCTTGCCGCCTATGCCGAAAAGGCGATGGACGTGCTCGGACAGGCCCAACGCATCGTGGTGCCATTCCAGTCGGTCGACGGCCACATGCTGTATCGTGCCCGTTTCGGTCCCTTCGCCGAGCGCGAAGCCCGCCAGATCTGCGCCCGCCTGACCGAACGCGGCCAAACCTGCTTCGCCGCCATCTCCAGCCGGTAACCACTGATTCGTTTTTTGCTTTCGGGACAGGTCATGTGAACTTGACATTTTGTCAAGTTAACGCGACATTCGTTGTTCGAGGCCAAAATATTGCAGTGCCCTGACCGGCGCTTTCTCGGCCCATCACAATCTCGGGAGGCGGAGATGAAGAACCGGCTGCGCGTCCTCCGGGCGGAACGGTGCTGGAGTCAGGCCGAACTTGCCGAACGCCTCGACGTTGCCCGCCAGAGCGTGAATGCCATCGAAACCGGCAAGTTCGATCCATCGCTGCCGCTCGCCTTCCGCATCGCGAGACTGTTCGGCCTTAAGGTGGAAGAGATTTTCGACGACCAAGTGAGTGACTGAGAGGACGCCCTCATGAGCGAGACAGTTGTTGCGGTGCCCGTATCAGCGGGAGAACGCACGTTGCGCGGCTTCGACACGTTCCTGGCGGTGCTGGCGGCGGTCGGTATCAGCGTGGGCGTGGGCGGGATCATCGGTGTCGGCATCGGAATCGTCTGGGACGCGCTGAAACTACCGGGCGACCCGGTAGAACTCCTGCAAACCAATTTCTACGCAGTGGTCGGCCTCACCACGTTCCTCACGGCGATCATCCTGGTGTTGCTGTTCGCCATCGCCCACCGGTTCACCAAGCGCCCGCTGGCCTATTTCTTCCCGATGGTACCGGTGGCGACGCTGTTCAAGGCAGCGCTGTCGAGCATCGTTCTGATGGTGCTGAGCCTGGCGCTCGAAATGGCGCTGAAATACGGCTGGCACATCACGATGAACGTCGCCAAGACCGAAGAGGCGATGAGCCCAAAAAGCTGGAGCCAGCTCGGCATTGTCTTGGTGTTCTTCGCCGCCTTCGTGCCGTTCTACGAGGAACTTCTGTTCCGCGGTTACATCTTCGGCTGGCTGAAGCGCGTGACGCCGCTATGGCTGGCGGCCATCATCAGCGCTGCAATCTTTGCTCTGGTGCATGGGCTCTTCATCTCGCGCGACGGCGTGTCGGGATGGCTCGGCACCAGCGAAATATTTCTGCTCGGCTGTTTGATGGCGTGGTGGGTGGCACGTACGGGTTCGCTCCGGCCCGCTTATGTTGTGCATCTCGTCAATAACGCAGCGGCCTTCCTCCTCGCATTCTTGTTGCCGAACCTGTCGTAAGGTGTTCAGGCGTTACGACGAACTGAGCAGCGCCGCGTTGCCGCCGGAGGCCGTGGTGTTGACGGTGAAGGTGCGCTCCAGCGCCACCCGCTGCAAGTAATAGGGTCCGCCCGCCTTGGGACCGGTGCCCGACAAACCCTCACCGCCGAACGGCTGCACCCCCACCACGGCACCGATCTGGTTGCGGTTGACGTAGACATTGCCGACCTTGACGCGTTCGCGGATGAAGGCGGCGGTCGACTCGATGCGGCTGTGGATGCCGAGAGTGAGGCCGTAACCAGTGGCGTTAATCGCCTCGCAGACATGGTCGAGATGATCGGCGGAATAGCGCACCACATGCAGGATCGGGCCGAACACCTCGCGCTCAAGCACGGCGATGGAGTCGATCGCGAACACATGCGGCGGGAAGAAGACACCGTTCTTATGCTCGGGGGCGAGCGGCAGCTTGCGCAGTAGCTTGGCGTCACGGGTCATTTTCTCGGCGTGCTCCACCAGCGTGTCGCGCGCGGCTTCGTTGATCACCGGGCCAATGTCGGTGGCGGGATCGAAGGGATCGCCAAGACAAAGTTCGTCGGCAGTCCCGAGCACCATCTCCAGCATCTTGTCGGCGACATCATCCTGCAGGAACAACACGCGTAGCGCCGAGCAGCGCTGACCGGCGCTATCGAAGGCGCTGGTGACGGCATCGCGCGCCACCTGCTCCGGCAGCGCGGTGGAATCGACGATCATCGCGTTCTGGCCGCCGGTTTCGGCGATCACGGTGGCGATGGACCCGTCACGGGCGGCGAGCGCGCGATTGATCACGGTAGCGGCTGCGGTCGAGCCGGTGAGCACCACACCCGCCAGACGCGGATCGGGGAAAATCACCGAACCGATCTTGGCGCCACTGCCGGGCAACAGATGCAGCACATCGCCGGGCGCCCCGGCTTGATGCAACAGCTTCACCGCCGCGGCAGCGACGAGCGGCGTTGGCGCGGCCGGTTTGGCGAGAACGGTATTGCCGGCAGCGAGCGCACCCGCGACCTGACCGGTGAAAATCGCCAGCGGGAAATTCCACGGACTGATGCAAGCGAAGACGCCTTTGCCGTGCGGCGTGAGTTCGTTGGATTCGCCGGTCGGACCGGGCATCAAACGCGGGATAAAATTCCGCCGGGCTTCGGAAGCGTAATAACGCAGATAATCGGCCGCTTCGCGCAATTCCGACAGTGCGGTCGGCAGCGTCTTGCCGCCTTCGCGCACGATCAGCGCCATCAGGGACGCGCGATTCTGCTCAAACAGATCGGCGGCGCGTTCGAGAATTTTTGCCCGACCCTCGCCGCCCAAGCGGTCCCAGGCGGGTTGCGCTGCGTAAGCGCGATCAAGGGCTTCCTTGACTTCCGCCGCACTGGCCTCTGCCACCTGACCGATAAGACGGGTGCGGTCGGCAGGATCGAATACCGGGGCCGGAAGGTTGTCGCGGATTTGTCCGCCGATGATGGGCGCCGCCAGCGGCAAGCGCTGCAAAGACTCTTCCATCGCCGTTAGCATCGGATCGGCGCAGTGCGGATCGTTCCACAAAAACCCGGTTGCGTTGACACGGTTGGGGAGCATATCGCGCGGCAGCGGGATGCGCGGATTGCGCAAAGGCTGTTCCTGGGCAAGCCCGGCTACCGGATCAGCAATCACCACGTCGAGCGAAGCCTCGGCATCGGCCATGCGATTGACGAAGGACGAATTGGCGCCGTTCTCCAAGAGGCGGCGGACGAGATAGGCGAGCAGGTCTTCGTGACTGCCGACCGGGGCATAGATGCGCGTGGGCGCGCCGGACTTCTTGATGTCGTGATACTGCTCGTAAAGCGCTTCGCCCATGCCATGCAGGCGCTGGAATTCGAAATCGTCGCGGCCTGCCGACAGCACTTCCACCGCCGCCAGCGTATGGGCGTTGTGGGTCGCGAACATGCCGTAGATCGCGTCCGGCGCAGCGAAGATGGCACGGGCGCAGGCAATGTAAGACGTGTCGCTTGCCGCCTTGCGGGTGAAGACCGGATAATCGACAAGACCGGCCTCCTGGGCACGCTTGATCTCGGTGTCCCAATAAGCGCCTTTCACCAGACGCACGGGAATGCGAGCGCCGTAGTGGCGGGCGATCTCGATCAGCCATGCGAGCGTCGGCAGCGCACGCTTCTGATACGCCTGAACCGCGAGACCGAGACCGTTCCAGCCTTTCAGTTCGGGATTTTTGAGCAGCACCTCGAAGACATCGAGCATCAATTCGTGGCGGTCGGCCTCTTCGGCGTCGATGGTGAGGCCGATGTTGCCGCGCCGGGCGCGGACGGCGAGATCAAGCAGCACCGGAACCAGCTCGGCAAAAACGCGCGTGCGCTGGAGCCATTCGTAGCGCGGATGCACGGCGGAAAGCTTCACGGAAATCGACGGACGGACGTGAACCGGCGCCTCGTCTTTGTAGGCCGCGGCGATATCGGCGATGGCTTCGCGGTAATGCGTCAGGTGCCGTTCGGCGTCTTTCCTTGTGTAGGCGGCCTCGCCCAGCATGTCGAAGGAATAGCGATAGCCCTTCGCGCGCCACGCTTTGGCATTGCGCATCGCTTCGCGCATCGAACGGCCGAGTACAAATTGGCCGCCCATCAGGCGCATGGCGGCGCCGATCGCCTGACGGATCATCGGCTCGCCGGAACGCGCCACCAGCTTCTTGATCGCGCCTTGCAGATTCCAATACGGCGTAAGGCCCATGCGAACGACACGGCCC
>JAATGK010000299.1 GCA_015654715.1 Alphaproteobacteria bacterium | reverse complement strand
GAAAGCAGGCGCCTTCACGATTGCCTTCGTCAATGTGATGGACTCGCCCCTGGCCAAGGAAGCCGATGTGGCAATTCCGCTGCATGCCGGCCCGGAAAAAAGCGTGGCGGCGACCAAATCATATCTCGCCACCGTCGCCGGCATCGCCCAGCTCGTGGCGGCGTGGGCGCATGATGCGGCCCTGACCACGGCGCTGGCCAATCTGCCGGCGCTACTGGCGCAGGCTTGGGAACTGGATTGGTCGCAAGCGGTCGAAAAACTGGTGCCAGCGCGCGATCTTTATGTGATCGGTCGCGGCATTGGCTTTGGCGCGGCACAGGAAGCCGCTCTCAAACTCAAGGAAACCTGCGGCCTGCATGCCGAGGCCTTCAGTGCCGCCGAAGTCCGCCACGGCCCGATGGCGCTGGCAAAAGACGGTTTTCCCGCCTTCGTGATGAGCCAGGACGACGAGACTCGCGCCGGGGTGAAGGAACTGATCGATGCGCTGGCAGCAAGCGGCGCCGACATTTTGCTCGCCGGCTTCGACGATCCGCGCGCTTTGGTGCTGCCGACGCTTGCGGCCCATCCGGCACTGCAGCCGATACTGCTCCTGCAAAGCTTTTATCGCATGGCCGAGCAGCTGTCGCGCGCGCGCGGCATGAACCCCGACAACCCGCCATTGCTCAACAAAGTCACCGAGACCATCTGATGCTTACCGCTTATGTCCATGGCCGCATTCTGACCCCCGAAGGAATTTTTTCGGGACGCGCTCTGCTCTGCGAAAAGGGCCGTATCAGCGCGCTCGTTGCGGCCGATAGTGTGCCAGCGAACGCCACACTGGTAGACCTCAAAGGCGGCACGCTGGTGCCGGGCTTCATCGACGTGCAGGTCAACGGCGGCGGCAGCGTCTTGTTCAACGACTCGCCCACCGTCGACGGTCTGGCGGCCATCGCCCGCGCCCATGCGCGATTCGGCACCACCGCCTTGATGCCGACTCTCATTTCGACCGATCTTGCCGGTATCGCAAAGGCCATCGCGGCGGTGGACGCGGCGATCGCCAGCGGCGTGCCAGGCATTATCGGTATTCATATCGAGGGGCCGTACCTCAGCCCCAAGCGCCGCGGCATTCATAATCCCACCGAATTCCCCAAGTTCGACGCCGCAGCGACCAAGGTTTTGTCGTCGCTGAAGAACGGCAAGACGATCGTTACGATGGCGCCCGATGTGACGACGCCGGACGATGTTCGCGCCCTTGTCGACGCTGGGGTGATCGTCTGCATCGGCCACTCGGATGCGACGTACGACCAGGCCAAGGCGGCGCTGAAGGCCGGGGCGCGCGGCTTCACCCATCTCTACAATGCCATGTCGCCGCTCAATCACCGCGCCCCCGGCGTGGTCGGGGCGGCGCTCGACGATCAGGCAAGCTGGTGCGGCATCATCGGCGACGGCCATCACGTCGCTCCGGCGGCCCTGCGCATCGCTTATGCCTGCCGCGGGCCGGAGAAACTGATGCTGGTGACCGATGCCATGCCGCCGGTGGGCGGCGAGCCGAATTTCGTGTTGCAGGGACGCCCCATGCATACGGAAAACGGCTGCTGCTACGGCCCCGACGGCACGCTGGCGGGCAGTGCCACCGATATGGCGACCATCGTCAAGAATGCGGTGGCGTTCCTCGGCATCGATTTGCCCACCGCGGTCAAACTTGCCAGCGCTAATGCGGCCGCCTTCCTCGGCCTCGAACAAGAGATCGGCGCCATCGCGTCCGGCGCCCGGGCCGATTTCGTGCTGCTGGATGAACATCTGGACGTCGCCCGGACCTTCATCGCCGGCACACCGGTGGTGCCGTGAGGGGCGCCCGCTCCTCCTCACACATTGTGCGGCACGCCACCGCCGCGTTGCTGCTGGCGACCGCGCTTACTGCTTCGGCGCAAGCAGACGAACGGCGCGCCCTGGTCGGCTATTATCCAAGCTGGTTCGAGACAAAGGCCGCGAAGCTTACCGCAACGCCGAGCGGCTATACCCATGTGATCCTGGCCTTCGCCAAACCCGATTTTACCTGGAACGGCAAGGATTGGAGCGGCACCGGCCTGCAATTCGTGGCAAGCCCCGCCGATGTGCATCGCGAAATCGCAGCCTTGCAAGCCCGCGGCACCAAAGTCGTGCTGGCAGTGGGCGGCGCGACGTATCTCAACTGGGCACCGCTGGCGGCGGAAGCCGAGCATTCCGGCAAGATCACCGCAGCGTTGACGAAATTCGTCGCCGACATGGGGCTCGACGGCATCGACATCGATTACGAAGCCGACGGCGCGGCACCGGCGCAAATCGCCGAATATCGCGGCGCTATCGCGGCCCTTTCCAATGCGGCGGGACCAAACCACATGCTGTCGCTGGCGGCGTGGTCGACCGGCGCCGATTGTTCGAAGGCGACGGGCACGGCCCCGTGCGGCGGCAAGATTGGCGTCTGGGATGGCCGCACCGGGCGCGAACGGCAAGTCTTCGCCGATACCAGCCTCATCGCCAAGCTCGCGATGATCAATGTGATGAGCTACGACGCGGGCGTCGATCAATTCGATCCGGTCAAGGCATGGTCGCTCTATCGCGAGCTGGTGCCGGCAAAAATCACCCTCAACATCGGATTCGAGATTTCCCCGGAAGGCTGGGGCCCGGCGCGACTGGTGGCGACCAATGCCAAAGCGGTGTGCCCCGGCGCCCATATCAAGGCCGATCAATTCGGTGCTCCGGTGAACCAACCTTATTCGGTCGAACGCGCCCTTAACGATGGGCCGCTTTCGTCCACGAAAAACGCCCGCGACGGCGCGATGCTCTGGCACCTTGCGAAGGACCAGGGCTTGCCGCGTTGCGGCCGCCCCGTCGCTGTTTCACCCCGGGAATTGGAACTGACAGCACGCGTCCTGCTCGACCGGCAACGCAGTGCCAGTCCCGCATTTTCCGAGGACACTGATGACCACTGACAATACCGCGGCAGCAGTGCCTGCGGAAATGTCGAAGCCTGGAAAGCGCTTGTTCCATCCGACCCTTTGGGTCCCGACGCTCTACACCGCCGAGGGCCTGCCTTTCGTGATGGTCAACGTCGTCGCCGTGCTCATGTACAAGAGTTTGGGTTTTGCGGATGGCCGAATCGCGTTTTTCACTAGTCTGGTGACGATACCCTGGGCGATCAAACCGCTGTGGGGGCCGCTGGTGGAGATGTTCCGCACCAAGAAGGCTTTCGTACTGGCAACCGAAGTCGGTGGCGGCCTCTGCTTCGGCCTGCTGGCGCTGAGTCTGCATCTGCCGGACCTGTTCACCTGGACACTGATCTTCTTCGGGCTGATCGCGATCAACTCGTCGGTGCACGATACCGCGGCGGACGGCGTCTATATCACCACCCTCTCGGCCAAAGATCAGGCGCGTTATGTCGGTTGGCAGGGTGCCTTCTACAATGTCGGGAAAATCCTCAGCCAAGGCGGCTTCGTCTGGATCGCCGGCTCGCTGGAAAAGGCCTATGGCCCGGTGACCGCCTGGACGCTGGCGATGGGCGGCTTCGGGCTGTTAATGATCGCGGTCGCCGGCTGGCACGCGATCTTCCTGCCGCAAGGCGCCCGGCTCAAGCGCGACCTGAGCGGCTGGCAGACCTTCCTCGACGTGATCGTCACCTTCTTCCAGAAAAAATACATCGTCTGGGGCGTTCTGTTCCTGGTGCTGTACCGCTTTGCCGAAGGCCAGGCGATCAAGATCGTGCCGCTGTTCATGCGCGCCACCCGTGCCGCCGGAGGGCTCGGGCTTTCCACCCAAGATATCGGGCTGATGTACGGCATCCTGCCGCCGATCGCCTTCATCCTGGGCTCG
>JAATGK010000456.1 GCA_015654715.1 Alphaproteobacteria bacterium | reverse complement strand
CCAGCGCCCGATGATCCTGCAGGTGGGAAGCGCGACGCCGGGCGTGGTGGTGGAAAGTTCCAATGCCTATGGCCGCAAAGGCTTCCGTCTGACGCTGCCGCCGTCGATGAAAGCGACCATCGCGGTGCGGATGGCGGGGGTCGGCGATCAGCCGTCGCTGCTGGCGTGGACTGAGCCGGCGCTGGCCGCGCATAACCGCCAAATCGCAATTTTCGTTGCCGCCGTCGCCGGCCTCATCGCAGCCGCGGCCGTGATCGCCGGTGGCGTCGGGGTGATGACCCATCATTGGGCACCGCGTTGGGCGGCCGTGTCGCTGACGGCAATGCTGCTCACCCGTTTCGCAGCGCTTGGCGTGTTCGACGGCAGCATCGTTACCAGTGTCGGCGGTCCTTATGGCTTGACCGCGGCCTTAGGCGGACTCGCGTTGGCGTCGGGCATCCGCTTCGTCGATTTGATCGAGCCGCTCAGCGAAACCTGGCCGGTCGGCGGACGCTGGCTCAGCAAGGCCGTGCTCGGCCTGCTGATCCTTTCTGGTCTCGCCTATATCGGCTTGCCGGGCGCCACGCTCCTGACCGACATCTTGTTGTTCGCGGCGCCGCCGGCGATGTTCGTTTATCTTCTCATTCGCCAGCGCCTTGGCTCGCGCACGTCGCGCGTTTTGCAGCCGTCCGTCGGTTTGTTCGCGCTGGTGTCGGTCGCGACGGCGTTTGCCGCGCTGGGCGGCTTCGGCTCGACCGCGCTGGTGCCCGATCTGGCCGGCGGGTTCGCCGCGGCCGGCGCCATCATGCTGGTTTTGGCGGTGACGGCGGGCGAGGGCATCACCATGATCCCGTGGCACCGTCACGCGCAGGTGCTGGAGGCGGCCGCGCCGCGCGCTTCGGCCCCGCCGCCGCCGGTACAGGTTGTGGCCAAGGAGCCAGAGATTCCGCACGCCGCTTTGGAAGCCATCGGCGCCTCGCGCCAGGGCGTGTTCGAACTCGATCTCGTCAACGACTTTGCCCTGCTGTCGGCTGAGGCCGCCGGGCTGCTCGGCATGGCGGAGGGCCGGCTGTCGCATTACCGCTGGGTCGAGCTCATCCATCCCGACGACCGCGCCGTCTACGAACAGGCGCTCGGCGAGTTCCGCAAGCAATCGGGTCTCGCCTTCCGCATCGAGTTCCGGGTTCAGGGCGAAGACGGGCGTTATCTCTGGCTTGAATTGCGCGCCACGATGAAGGGACCGGACGGCGAAGCGGCCGAGCGTTGCGTCGGTCTTTTGGCCGATGTGACAACCCGCAAGGACGCCGAAGCCGAGATGATGGACCGTTCCTTGCGCGATCCCTTGACCGGACTCGGCAACCGCGTGTCGCTGATCGAGGAATTGGAAGGATTCGGCGCCAAGCTGCGCGAGGTGGTGTTTGCGGTCCTCGACGTCGACCGCTTCAAGGCGATCCACGCCAGTCTCGGCGATGCCGGCGGCGACGAAGTGCTGCTCAAAATCGCCCAGAGGTTGGACCAGCGCTATTCCGGTTTCGGTCAGATTTTCCGCACCGGCGGCGACGGCTTTGCCGTGCTCCTGCCGAGCCCGACCGACAAGCCGGAAGCGATCGGTGCCGGGCTGGTGCAGCTCTGCTCGTCGGCGCATACGTACGAAGGCCGCAGCGTGTTCGCGCCGGTCAGCGTCGGCGTCGCGCTCGGCCGCGAGGCGCGCAATTCGATCGATCTGATGAAGAACGCCGAACTTGCCCTCAACCAGGCCAAGCGCGAAGGCGGCGACTGCTCGCGCATCTTCACCCTCGACATGGAAACCAACGCCCCGGTCGATCCGGTGATCCTGGAAGCCGATTTGCGCAAAGCGCTCGAACACGGCGAGATCGAGGTTTTCTATCAGCCGATCATCCGCCTTTCCGACCGCAGCGTCGCCGGGTTCGAAGCGCTGCTGCGCTGGCGTCATCCGGCCAAGGGCCTGATCGCGCCTGCCGATTTCATCGCCCATTCGGAAGAGACCGGGATCATCGTCAGCCTCGGCCGTCTGGCGCTCGACCGCGCCGCCGCCGATCTCGCCGAATGGCAGCACTATTTCCCGCTGCCCGAGCCGTTGTTCGTCAGCGTCAATCTTTCCCGCCGCCAATTGCGCGATCCGGAGCTGATGCACCACCTCGAGACCTTGATCGCGGGTGCCGGTCTTGCCCCTGGGTCTTTCCAGCTCGAGATGACCGAAAGCGCCGTCGCCACGGATGCCGACGCCCGCGCGCTGGCCCAGCGCATCAAAGACCTCGGCGCCGGTCTGGCGATCGACGATTTCGGCACCGGGATGTCGAGCCTGTCGCAACTCGCCGAGCTGCCGTTCGACACCGTCAAGATCGACAAGAGCTTCCTGGCCGGGACGGCAGAGTCCGACGGCGGCGTGGTGCTGGCGTCGATCGTGTCGCTGACTCATGAACTCAAACGCAGCGTGATCGTCGAAGGCGTCGAGACCGAAGCCGATGCCGCCCGCGTCGCCGAACTCGGCTGCGAATTCGCGCAAGGCTTCTTGTTCTCGGGCGCCCTCGATGCGCGCGAAGCCAAGACTTACATCGCCCGCACCTTCAGGGTTTCAAGCGCGCCCGGCGTCGGCGGATAGGCCGGAAATTCCGGCGCCCAGGTTGCCGATCGCCGTTTCCCATTT
>JAATGK010000479.1 GCA_015654715.1 Alphaproteobacteria bacterium | reverse complement strand
CACGCGAGAAGCAGCGCCACGACGGGATTGCTTGCTGCAAACAGCCAACCGAAATACGGCAACAGCGCCGGCGGCAGGAACGGCCGCACCTGGCCGACGGCAATCAAAAGCACCGGCAGCAGCACCACGATCAGCGCTCGCAGTGTCGATACGCTGTGGCCTAAGCTTTCCATGACCTGGGTTGGTTGAGGCACCAGCTTCACGTTGCGCGTCGTAAAGAGTGAGAGGATTGGTCCGGCCACCGCTGCGGTGGGAATGGCCACAAGAACTCCATAGAGGATTGTGCGCCCGAGATCCGCGTTCAGGGTTTCGACGGCCAACAGCGGGCCCGGATGCGGCGGCACCAGGGCGTGGAGGACTGAAAGCCCGGTCACGCCCGACAGAAGCAATCGCAACTTGACCTCGTTGCGACGGTCCGGCGCGACTTGGTCGACTGCCGCGCTAGCGATAACCGGCAATAGCAGCACCAAACCGGTTTCAAAAAACAACGGCAGCCCGATCAGCAGCGAGACAATCAGGCACATCCATGGCGCTTTGGGTGATTCCGCCCGACCGATCATCGCCCGGGCGATACCGGCGGCGCCGTCGGATAATTGCAGCATGGTGCCGAGCGCCAGCCCCAGCGCGACAACGAGACCGATGCCGCCGAGAACATCGCCGGTTCCCTTTTGCACGGCCTTTGCCGTGTCCGTCAGCGATAGTCCGGCGAAGGGACCGATGAAAAAAGCGCCGCACAGCAGGGCAACAAAGGGATGCAACCGGCCCCGGACGATCAGCACGATGGACAGCATAATGCCGAGCGCTGCACCCACCAATAAACGGTAATCGGCGAACATCATGACTGCGGTCCTCTCATCCCGCCGAACCGGCGAGCACCGCAGGGCGTCGCCTGACAACTGCCATTTATTCCCATTTTCCCCGTCCCTGACAGTTATCCCGCCACCCTGCAAATGTACCGCGCGCCCGATATTTGTCCTACAGCATTTTGTCGCAATGGGGGAAAACCCCTCTAAAACCGGCAATGTGCATGTGATAGCCCTTGAAGATGTCCAACAACATATGTTGATATCTCCTGACAGAAGACCCGTTCAGCGGGCGAGGCGTGAAAAGCAGCCGGTCAGGGGCTTTAAGGAAGCGGAGCGTTTCTCCATGCGGCATGAGAGCAGTGTTCGACAAATTGCGCTGGATAACGGCAGCAGATCGGGCGATTACGCGGACACGCCTGTGCATCTGACGCGGATGCAAATTAAGATTCTCAATGGCGTTCGCCTGGGCTTGCTGAACAAGCAGATTGCTTTCGATTTGGGAATCTCCGAAGCGACCGTGAAGTGCCACTTGACCCTGGTCATGCGAAAACTGAACGTCAGCAATCGCACCCAGGCCGCCCTTTTCGCCAAGGACATGAAGCTCACCAGCTACGACACGGCCTGCTAGGAGACAGCAGCCGAACGTTCGCAGAGCTGAAGCTAGCGTTATGGTTCAGCGCGCGATACGCGGGGCCTTTCGTGGCGACTTCGCCTCGAACGTCTGAGCCGCAACGGTGCTGGCCAGCCCCCCGCCTCGCGGATACCCACGAAAGTCAGTCCTTCACCAGACGGACTCTCAAGACTTCAATTTGAGGTGCAGCCCAATTTCGAAGCCGCCGTCTTTGTGGTTTTGCGCCGTTACCGTACCGCCCATGCCTTCGACGTTGCGCTTGACGATCCATAACCCAAGGCCTTGGTGGACGTCACCAACGACGCCCTGCCCGCCGCTCGCATCGGGTCCGTCCCGAAACGAGGCGTAGCGCTCGAAGATATGGGCAAAATTGTCGGCGGCGACGCCGGGGCCATGATCGCGGACCCTGACCGACGCAAATTTGCCGTCACGTTCGAGAACAACGTCGATGCTGCCGCCTTCTGCCGTGTAACTTGCGGCATTTTCCAGAATGTTTTCGATGACGGGTTCGAGCAGATCTTCATTGGCGAGAACGGTGATGCCGACAGCCAGATTCAGCGCTAGTGATTTTCCTTGTGCGGCCATGGCGGCATCGTAGTCATTCAGCATACGGAGCAAAAATCCGGTCAAGTCCATTGGCCGCAATATCGGATAAACGACATCGGCATTGGCTTGCTCCATATCGCGCGCGGCAGAGACGAGGGCGTCCAGCCGTACAATCGAACGCTCGATCAACTGCAGACTGCGTTGTGCGTGGGCGTTGGACGGCGCGGCCAGACGCTTCAAGGGTTCGATGGACTGGGTGATAACGGCGAGCGGCGCCTTCAAGGCATGGGCGTTTTCTTCGGCCGCGCGAATGATAAAGTCCTGTGAGGCCGTCAGCGCTCCGACGAGAGAATCAAAATCTTCCGCCACACCGGTCAGCTCAGGAATGGTGTTGAGCTGGGAAAAGGACACAGCCCCCGAACCACGCATGCGAATTGTACGCGCCGCGGCACGGAAACGCGACAGGTTGCGCCAGAGATGACCGAACAGCCAGACGATCAAGGCCGTGCTGAGGATATAGATGCAGGCGGCCGCCTGGGTGATCGGGACCGTCCAAAAGGACAGATGAAGCGGTGCCGGTGCAAGATCGGCGGCGTTTTGCGCTGTGATGACGACCCAGCAATTGCCGCCGATATGGACGGGGGTCAGCGAGGTCAGCACCTCTTCCAAGCCCGCGGGGTTGACGTAATGCACATCGAAATTGGTGGTTCCGTCGCAGGTCGGCGCCAAGCGCCGGTTTATTCCGGCCCGGATCAACTCGTGCGTTTCCTGTTTGAGATAATCTGCCGATAGCGGCGGCGCCGAAGCGATGTAAATGAAATCGTCGGCTTTGCCCCCGGCCAAGCGCAGCAGTACCTTGACCTTCGCATTCTCTATCGAGGCCCCGGCCAGAGCCTCTTGCAGCGCCGACGGCGGCTCGTTCTTAAAATTGGCGAAGTGGGGACGCAGCATCGCGGCAATCACCCGCCCGGTCTGGTCGGCGGCGTTGCGCAACACGACGGATTGTGCGCGCTCCGCCGTTTGGAATTGCCAATAAAGAACCAGCGGCAGGGATAAAAGAATAAGAGCGAGAATCAGCAGCTTCAGCGTGAAGGAATAGAATAAGCGCCACGCCAGGGACGCCCTATTCATCATACCGCCACCTGTAGCCGAAACTGGGATAGTTCTCGATCTGCGAAAATTGCGGATCGATCTCCCGAAATTTCTGCCGGATGCGCTTGATGAAGGCGCGGACATTGGTCCGATAGCCGATCTCACCATCGCCCGCCATAAACCCTTCGCCATGGACGATATCGTAGATCTCGCGGTAGCTGACGTCCCGGTGAGACGTTTCGGTTAAGAGGGCAATGATATTAAACTCGGTCAGGGTCAGCCCGACATTGGCTTGGTCCCATGACGCCCGCCGTGAATCATACTGCATGGTAAGGCGCCCAATTTGCACGACCTCCTGGTTGCCCGGCGCCGGGCGGGCCTCGCGCACTTTATGAGCCGTGAGAATCAGCTCGATGCGCCGCAGCAATATGGAAAAACTGCGCGACTTCTCGATGAAATCCACAGCACCGCCCAACAGGCCGGCCTCTTCGTAGATTTGGTCGCTGAGAACGGTCAGAAAGATGACGGGAATGGCGACAGCATCCTCCCGCAGGCGCTGCAAGACTTCGATGCCCGTCATGCCCGGCAGCTTCCAGTCCATGAGCACACTGTCGGCGTTCGGTCCGGTGGCGATCTGGCGAATGGCGGATAGGCCATCGGCAAAGCCTACCGTGGTGAATCCGGCATCGAGCAGAT
>JAATGK010000494.1 GCA_015654715.1 Alphaproteobacteria bacterium | reverse complement strand
TTTTCCATTTTGCCGATTTTTATCTCATTGAAAGCGTTAAAATCTAGTAAATAGCTCGCATGTCGGGTAATGTTTTGTTTACATCCTAGGGCAGAGAAAATTATTCCGGGGGCAGAGCCATGAGCTGGTTGGGAATTACGCGACCCACATTGTTGGGGGCCGTTGCTGTGGCTTTGTGTGCGCCTGCGTTCGCGCAAACATCAGCAGAGCCAAGTCATGTTGACCAGCGCTTCCGTCCGCAACCGCCGGCGCCGACGCTTGGTGCACCGATCGAAATTCCGGAAGCGGCGCCGAAAAACGCTCCTTCGGAAGCGCAGAAAGTACCGTTCATGCTGACCGCCATCGCCTTCGAGGGAAATACCGTTGTCTCGGAAAAGGAGCTGGTGTCGCTGGCGGCCTCTTATGTGGGGCGCAGCGTGACGCTGGCCGATATTTATGAACTCGCCGACCGCGTTACGGCCATCTATCGCAGCCGGGGCTTTATCCTGGCGCGCGCGATCGTCCCGGCACAGACCATCCGCGACGGGCGTCTGACGATCCGGATCGTCGAAGGCGACATCGACCAAGTGAAAATCCAGGGCGATGCCGGCGGCGCTAAGGACTATCTGCAGGCCTACGGGCATCGTATTGCCTCGACGCATCCGCTCACCGCGCCGGTCCTCGAGCGCGAGCTGTTGCTGGCAAGCGATCTGCCCGGTTTCAGCGTCCGCAGTGTGCTGACCCCTTCGCCCATCAAACAAGGTGCAGCCGACCTGACGCTGGTCGTCGATCCCAAGCCGGTGGAAGGCTTCCTCGCCGTCGACAACCGCGGCTCGAAATATCTCGGCCCGTACGAAGTGATGGGCGGCGTGTTCTTCAACGATTTCCTCGGCACCGCCGGGCGCCTCGGCATCAACGGCGTCGTGACGCCGGAAACGGGGCCCGATCTCGCCTACGGGGCAGTCAGCTACAATCAGCCGATCGGCTGGAACGGGCTGCGCCTGTTCGCAACGGCCAGCTATACGCAAACCAAGCCGGGCTCGGTTCTGCGCCTTCTCGACACCAAAGGTCACGCCACCAGTGGCGATCTTGGTCTTTCCTTTCCGTTTGTGCGTTCGCGCGATTTGAACGTGGAGGCAACACTAGGCTTTTCCTACCAAGACGTGCTGTCGCAGAACTTCAATACCAATCCGCTGTTCAGCGACCACGTCCGTACGGTGAACGCCAGCGTGCTCGCCAATTTCTTGGATTCATGGGGTGGCGACTCCAGCATTTCGCTCGGCGTCACCCAAGGGCTCGAGGTCTTCGGCGCCACAAAAAGCAGCTCGACGGTCAAGTCGCGGGTTGGCGCCAGCGGCGACTTCACGCGGCTGAATTTTGAAGCCACGCACGAGCAGCCGCTGTTTTATCGCTTCTCGGCGATGGTGGGCTTTGCGGCGCAGACGTCATTCAACCAGTCGCTCTTGGCGTCGGAACAGTTCTCGCTCGGTGGCGTCAGCTACGACCGCGCCTTTGATCCGTCGCAGGAGACGGGCGATTCCGCTGTGGCCGGCAAGGCGGAGCTGCGCTTGGACGCACTCGACCGCGCCGCGATCTTTTCCAACGTCCAGCTTTACGGCTTCTACGAGGGCGGCGAGGTCTACCAGGCCAAAGCGCTGGCCGGCATGCCGGACAGCCAGACGTTGTCGTCGACCGGCGCCGGCGTCCGCTTCGCGGTGGCCGACCGTTTCAGCGCGGATCTGGAATGGGCCAAGCCGCTGAACCGCGACGTGGTCGGCAACACCAGTGAAGGCTCGCGCTTCTTCTTCTTGGTTTCTGCGAATTACTGATTTCTATGTCGAACGACTGTCCTGGACGACGCATTCAATCAGGGCTTAGGCCCGGGAGTTTTGGTCATGGCTGCGTATAAGGTGAAACAAGTCGCCTCGCTTCTAAACAGCACGGCGCTGACCTGGCCACTGGCACTGGTGGGCGTGGCATCTGCCGTCTGTGGCGCCTCCTGGGCGCAAGGGATCCCCGGTAATACCTTGCCCCAAGGCGGCAAGGTCACGGCTGGTCAGGCGGCCATTTCGCAGACCAGCAACGCGATGAACATCACCCAGTCGAGCAACCGCACGGTCATCGACTGGCGCAGCTTCGACATCGGTTCGGCGGCGCAGGTGAACTTTGCCCAGCCCGGCAGCAACGCGATCGCGGTGAACCGGGTCAACAGCTCGACCAATGCGAGCCAGATCGAAGGCAGCCTCAAGGCCAACGGGCAGGTTTGGATTCTCAATCCGAACGGCGTCTATTTCGGCAAGAGCGCCACGGTCGACGCCGCGGGCATTGTCGCCTCCACCGCGAATATCAATGTCGGCCAGTTCATGAGCGGCAGCACGCGCTTGCAGATGACGGGTGCCGACAAAGGTGCGGTGACGAACGAAGGCCACATCACCGTCGGTCAGAGCGGTCTGGCTGCGTTCGTGGCGCCCTCGGTGCGCAACAGCGGCACGATCAATGCGCGGGTGGGCCGCGTCACCCTGGCCGCCGGCACGACCTATACGCTCGATTTGGCGGGCGACCATCTCGTCGAAATCGGTCTCGGCGCGGCCAAGGCCGTGGTCGATCAGTCGGGCAAGATTGTCAACCCGGGCGGCAACATCACCCTGACCGCCAAAGCGGCCAATCAGGTGGTGAACTCCGTCGTCAATGTGTCGGGCACCGTGGAAGCATCGTCCGTCAAGAAAGTGGGCGGCGATATCGTCCTCGGCGGCGACGACATCACCACGACGTCAAGCGCCGTGGTCAAGGCCGACGGCGGCACCAACGGCGACGGCGGCAGCATCACGGCGGTGGCCGACAACACGGGCACCTACGCCGGCACCTTCTCCGCCAAAGGCGGAGCCAAGAGCGGCAACGGCGGCAAGATCGAGACCTCGGGCAAGACGGTCAACGTCGCCAAGGGCGCCACAGTCGACGCCTCGGCGGCACATGGGACGGCCGGCACTTGGCTGCTCGATCCTCTCGACATTACGATCTCGACCGGCACGAACAACGACACTCTGACTGGTGCAACGCTCTACACGGGCACGATTGAAAATACGCTCGCTCACGGCACCAGCGTCGATATCACGACAAGCCAATCCGGATCCGGCAGCGGCGATCTGACGCTTGCCGGTTCGATCAATGCCAGCTCGATCGACAATGCGGGGCTGACGCTCGAAGGCCGTCATCTTGTCGCGACCGTCGGCAGCACGATTTCCATCTCCGGCGGCGCGCTGACGCTCGATGTCAATACGGTGGCCAATACAGCCAACCCGAGCGGCAGCTGGATCAACGACGCGATTGGCATGATCGGCAGCGTTGCCGGCGGCACGACGATCAATCTTGGCGCGGGCACCTACACGCTTGCGTCCAACGGCTAC
>JAATGK010000268.1 GCA_015654715.1 Alphaproteobacteria bacterium | reverse complement strand
TTGGGGGGCGGCAGAGTCGCCCGACCCGGACGACACGTAAGAGGAGTCACTTCTCATGCCAAAAGTTGCGAAAAAGAAGGCCGCTAAGAAGGTCGCGAAGAAGAAGGTGAAGAAGACGACGAAGAAGAAGGCGAAGAAATAGTCTTCGACGTCGTTTCACCGCGCGATAAACGCGGAAAGTTCACGGTGGATCCCTCGGGAGAAACCGATGACTAAGGCAAAGGCCGCGGCAGCCATCTGACACTAAGGTGTCAAACGGGTGTCGCGGCCAGCCCGTTTTAGAGGCACTGTTACGCCCCGCCTCTGCGCCGCCGTTTTCTGCCCCCGCGGGCACGGTGGTTGCGCTCGCCCGATGCAGGTAGCGCGGTGGACGTGTCCGACGACGCGGCGCGGCGGCGGACCAAGGGGTCCTTGGCAATGCGGATCAGCTCAGCATTTCTTTGTTTTTCCCTGCTTTTTTCCGCCGCACCGGCCGCCGATCCGGCGCCGTTCTCCGCTACCGACACTTATATATCTGCCCGCGACCGCTATCTGGCGGAGTTCAAGGCCCATCCCACCCGTGATGACGCCGACAAGCGCGTCGAGCATGCGTTGGCCGATCTCGAACGTCTGCTGAAACTCGCCGTTCCGGCGTGGCAGGACCCGGGCTTCCCCGCCAAAGGCCGGATCAACCTCGGCTCCTTGGAAGCGGACGACGTCGAATTCGGTCAGGTCGACGGCCTGCGCTATACCGCTGGCGATACCACCGTCATCGTCACCACCAAGGCGTTGCTCACACGCTGGCTCGCAGGCCACCGCAACTGGTGGAAGGACGAGAAGAACATCCCGGCCTCGATGACCGCCGCCTTCCGCTCCGAGGCCTTTTATACCCAGGCGCTCTCGACCGATGCTGCCGCCTATCTGCACGGCATGGTCCTGGTGACGGTGCCGCCGGGCGCCGACCTTGCCGTCGTCGAGCTTGCCGCATTTTCCCAGGACGTGGTGTTGGACCATGGGCCCACAACGCTGCTGGCGGTGGTGCTGCGCGGCGACCGCATCTTCATCGCCGAAGAGAAGCTGAAGACGCCGCTGCCGCCGGCTGCCTTCTGCAAGAAGACGATGGACCTGACGCTGGCGCAGGCCAAAGCAGCCGCGGATGCAAAAAACACCGACAAGTCCGATGCGCTCGAAGAAAAAGCCGATCGCGAATACCGCGATTGTTTCGGCGTCCGCCTGCGCGAACAACCGAACTACGCCGCGGTCCGCAAACAAGCCCAAGCGCTGGTCGATTTGCTGCACTAAAGGGCTGGTACGTACGCGGAATCCCTAACGAAAACTAACCATTAAGGCAGATTCACGTTAACCCTGCCTTAGGTTCTCTGCCACACGATCTCGCCTCGCGGGTGGGGTTCTCTCGCCGCAACCGAGGAAACTTTTTCGGGGGTATCACGGCGATGGCATGCGTGGATGTCGGTTCGCTAACACAATTCGAAACGGACGCCCAGAAGGGGCGGGCCGATGCGCTTTACAATCTCGGCCTGGCTTATTCGACCGGGCAGGGCGTCGGGGTTGATTTCATCGCGGCGCATAAGTGGTTCAACCTTGCAGCGATGCGGGGCGTGGACGAGGCCAAGAGCTGGCGCGCCCAGCTGGCGCGCGAGATGCTTCCGACCCAGATCGCCGAAGCCCAGCGCCTGGCCCGCGAATGGCTGTCGATGTTCCACTGAACGGATGCCGGTTGTCCTAATCGGCTCATCCCCGCCCCGGACGTCATCCCGGACGCGCCCGGGACGGTTTTTTCGTTTGGCAATTGGGCGCGATCCGGGACCCCCCAAGAAATCTGACTCGCGATCAAGTGGATCCCGGCTCTACGCCCTCCTTCGCACTGTCGTGCTTCGGAGCGCTTGGCCGGGATGACAGCATTGGTGCCGCCCTAATCCGAATTTGACCGCCGCTCTTTCGGCTTCTTGGTCGGGACCGGCAGAGACGGCGGGCTCAGCACCTTCAGCGGCGGCGGGCTGGCGTAAATATCGCTGAGGATGCGCAGCGGCACGTCCCGCCCCGCCAGACGGGCGCGATAGACCTCAAGGTTCTCGACGATCCGCTGCACGTAATTCCTGGTTTCACCGTAGGTGATGCTTTCGATCCAATCGACCGGGTCTGTCGCCGGGCTTCTGGGATCGCCGAAGGCCTGGATCCAGCGCCGGGCATTGCCTTCGCCGGCATTGTAAGCCGCGGCGGAGACGATCACCGAACTTCCCCAATTGGCCAGATACGACGAGAACTCGGTCATCCCGAGCTGCATGTTGTAGGTCACATCAGTGGTCAGCGCGTTGGGCCGATAGGCGATGCCCGCCCGTTTGGCGTTGACGCGTGCCGCGGCCGGCGTGAGCTGCATGATGCCGCGGGCATTGGCGTGGCTGACGCTCTGCGGATCGAATTCGGTTTCCTGGCGGATGATGGCGTGGACCAGGGCGCTTTCCGGTGCCGGTGGCGGGCCTTGATAGTCGGGCACGCTGATTACGGGATAGGCGTATTGCGGGAAGGTTGGTCCCTCATAGCCCACCACCTTGGCAACGCGCAGCGCCACGTCGCGGAAGCCCATCTCGGTCAGCGCTGCCGCAAGTTGCTTGGCATGGCCCGCACCGGGATGCAGTTCGATATAGCGCAGTGCGAAGGCCCGGAGCAGATCCTGCGAGCCGAGATCGGCCAGAACGCGCATCGCCTTGACCAGGTCGTCGCTGTTGAACGCGGCGGCGGACGGCATCGCTTCGATCTTCGCTGTGGTGAGGTGCAGCACCGGGGTCGCGTTGATGCGGGTCAGCGCGAGCTGTCCGTAAAATGTCTCGGGCACCTTGGACGCCAGTTCATAGGCTTTGTAGGCGCCCGCCTCATCACCAAGGGCCTCATAGGTCCGACCCATCCAATAGCGGGCGCGGGCGCGGCTGATCGGGCGCGTCACCCCGGCATCGAGCCGCGCGAAATGCGGCATGGCGCTGGACGCATCCTTGAGGAATCTGAGCGCGATCCACCCAGCCAGGAACTCGGAGTCGGAGAATTCGCTACCGGTCGTGACGCCGGTATCGGCCACCAGCTTGTAGGCCAGAGCCGGCTTGTTCTCTTTCAGCATCTCGCGGGCGACGATATGGCATTCGGCCCACAGCGGCGCTTGGTGCGTCTTGAACAATTCGCGCACGGCGGGCTGCGTCAACAATTCGGCAGCGGCATCGAAGTCGCCATTCTTGCGCGCCGCGCGGGCCCGGTCGAACAACAGCCGTCCGTCGCCGCCGAGATCGGCGGAAAGCTCCGCCAACACGTTCGCAGCCCGACGAGGATCGGTCTTGACCGCGATACGGGCGTTGGCGAGGCGTTGCGTGGCATCATCGACGCGGGCCATTTCGCGGCGGGCGGCCGTGAGCTGGTCGGACCAGATCAGATTGTCGAGCCGGCGCCGGTCGGCGTCAGGCGGGAGAAAGGGACCGTCCTTCTGGATGATGGCGAGTTCCTGCTGAGGCTCGAACACGCCTGCGGCCCAGCCGTCTCGGATCAGTTTCTTGCCCCATTCGGTCTTGCCGGTGGCCACAAGTGCATCACCGAGCCGGATCATGCCGGTGGCGCTGATCGGATTGCGGTTGGCGAACCAAGCAATCACCACGGGGGGCGGCGTTGCCGGGTCGAGCGCCTCTTCGGCGCGGGTGAAAATAATGGTGCGCCGCGGCCAGTCGGGAGCATTCTTGAGCACGGCGTCGATCTGGTCGAACGGCGCCTTGGCATTCTTGTCTTGCACATAGCGCCACTGCACCAGGGCGCGCGCGATCGGGTTGTTGCCGGTTTGGGCCAGTGCCAGCGCTGCAGGCCAGTCGCCGCGACTGGCTGCCTCGAAGGCGCGGGTGAACAGATCATGGTCGGCGGCGGAAAGAACGCGGACATTCCCGGCGCGCAGATCGGCTTCGCTGTCCGAGGGTGTGGCCGCATCGTCCCCGACCGGCTGCATGGTGATGACATTGCCTTGGCGCTCGACCCCCGCCGGCAGCGGGTCTGCCACGGCGGCCCCCAGCACAAGGATGGCCAAAACGGGCAGGGCACGGGCAGGCATTAGCGTTAAGTCCCAAGGATCGGGGCGACCTTAATGTCGCAAGCGAGCACACTACAATCGTAATGTGTGGAGCACCGCACATTCGCCGCGCCAAATGCCTTGCCCTTGCGGGAATGCGCGCTATTTTGCGCACAAATTCACGAGGTCACCCGATGCCGTTCACGCCCAAGAGCTTTTTTGGCTCCATTCCTGCGTTGATCACGCCGATGAAAGATGGTGCGGTCGATGAAGCAGCGTTCCGGCGTCTGGTCCGCTGGCAGATCGCGCAAGGCTCAAATGGCCTCGTCCCCTGCGGCACCACCGGCGAGTCACCGACGCTCAGCCATACCGAACACATGCGGGTGATCGACATCACCCTGGAAGAATCCGACGGCCGCGTGCCGGTGATCGCCGGGGCCGGTTCGAACTCGACCGCCGAAGCCATTTCGCTCACCCGCCACGCCAAGGAGATGGGCGCCGATGCGGTGCTGTCGGTGACCGGCTACTACAACAAGCCGTCGCAGGAAGGCATCTATCGCCACTACGCTGCCATCGCCGAAGCGGTGGATATTCCGATCATCCTCTACAACATCCCCGGGCGCGCGATCGTTGGGATCGATGTCGACACCATGGCGCGGCTGTCAAAGATTCCGAACATCATCGGCGTCAAGGATGCCACCGCCAATCTCGCCCGCGTGTTGCGCGAGCGCGCCGCTTGCGGCCCCGATTGGGTCCAGCTTTCCGGTGAAGACGGCACGGCGCTCGCCTACATGGCGCAAGGCGCGCAAGGCTTCATCTCGGTGACGGCCAATGTCGCGCCCAAGCTCTGTTCCGAGTTCCAGAGGGCCTGCCGCGAAGGCCGCTGGTCCGACGCGCTCGCCCTGCAACTGAAGCTGATGCCGCTGCATGACGCCATGTTCTGCGAGCCCAGCCCCGGACCGGTGAAGTTCGCCGTCTCCGAGCTTGGCTTCTGCACCGATGAAGTGCGCCTGCCGATGATGTCCGTCAGCGAAGCCGCCCGCATCCGCATCCGTGCCGCGATGGCCCAAGTGGGCGTCAAGGCAGAGTAGGAGGCGCTCCGTTCCCTTTTCTTGTCTTGCCCCGCAAATGCGGGCCATCCAGGTTGGGTTGTGCCGTTGCACAAATTGAGTAGCGCCCTATCTTAGGCGTGTTGCCAGAAGTAACCTGGATAGCCCGCAGTTGCGGGCTATGACACTGCAAGGGTAAGAAGCCCCCCGTGGCCAAAAAGAACAAGGACGACGACCGCAAGATCGTCGCCGAAAACCGCAAGGCCCATTTTTCCTATGCCATCAGCTCCGCCATGGAAGCGGGGATCATGCTGACGGGCTCGGAAGTGAAATCGTTGCGCCTCGGCCGCGCCACGATCGCGGAGTCCTATGCCCAGGCCAAGGACGGCGAAATCTTCCTGATCAATGCCAACATCCCGGAATACGCCGCCGCCAACCGCTTCGGCCACGAGCCCAAGCGCGTCCGCAAGCTGCTTATTCATAAGGCCGAAGTGCGCAAACTCTCGGTCGCGGTGCAGCGCGAGGGCCTGACGTTGATCCCGCTCAAGCTCTATTTCAACCGCCGCGGCATCGCCAAGGTGGAACTCGGTATCGCCAAGGGCAAGAAGCTGCACGACAAGCGCGAAACCGAAAAGACCCGCGACTGGGCCCGCGACAAAGCTAGGCTGATGCGGGACAAGGGATAATTCGCCAAAAATAACCTCCCCGTTGCGGGGAGGTCGGAGCGCGAAGCGATCCGGGTGGGGGCCGACCTCATCCCGCGCACCGCCCCCCACCCGAAAAATCGCTCGCGCCGCTCGCAATTATTTGACCTCCCCGCAAGGGGGAGGTGATTTCGGCCCCTATTGGCTATTTGCCATTCGCCCCTTTAGAATAGTTCTATGTCCGACGAACCGCCGTGCCCCAACGACAAGCTCGTCCGCACCAAAGAGCAATGGGCGGCCGACAAGCGGCTGATCACTGGCCGGCCCGACCTTGGGCATGTCAATCGTCTGCCGCCGGGGCAGAAGGAAGTGAAGACCTGGCCGGTGCTCGATCTCGGTGTGCAGCCGGATGTGAAGCCGCAGAACTGGCGCCTGCAGATTGGTGGCTTGGTCGCAAACCCGCGGCATTGGACCCTCGAGCAATTCCTGGCGCTGCCGCAGGAGGACTCTGTCTCCGATATTCACTGCGTCACGCAATGGAGCCGCTTCGACAATCACTGGCGCGGCGTCGCGGCGAAAACGCTGCTCGATCTGGCGCGGCCAAAGCCGGAAGCGGCGCACGTCATCTTCACATCGTATGATGGCTATTCAACCAACGTGAAGCTCTCCGTCTTCGCCGAGACCAACGCGCTGCTTGCCCATTCCTGGGAGGACAAACCCATCCCGCGCGAGCATGGCGGCCCGGTGCGCGTCGTCATCCCCGATTGGTACTTCTGGAAAAGCGCCAAATGGGTGACGCGGATCGAACTTGCGGCCGAAGATCGCCCCGGTTTCTGGGAGGTCCGCGGCTATCACAATGAGGGCGATCCGTGGAAGGAAGAACGCTATTCGGGCTAAATCACCTCAAACCGTGCCTGGAAGAACCGCAGGTATTTCGGTTCGTAGGTCATCTTTAGTCCGGTCGCTTTGGCCCGATTGTCGAAGACCTCGATCACACTTTCCGCCGTCACGTCCATGTGTGCCTGGGTGTAGACACGGCGCGGAATGGTGAGGCGTACCAGTTCCAGCTTGGGATAATGGTGCTTGCCGGTGACGGGATCGCGCCCGGCCGAAACGATACCGCGTTCCATCGCCCGCACACCCGAGTTTTCATACAGCAGTGCCGCCAGCGTCTGGGCCGGGAATTGGTCTTGCGTCAGTTGCGGATAGAACGCGCGTGCGTTGAGATAGACCGCGTGTCCGCCGATTGGCCGCACGATTGGCACGCCGGCGTCGATCAACTGCTGGCCGAGATATTCCACTTGGCCGATACGGGCGCGGATGTGATCGTCGGCGACGGATTCGACGATGCCGCGCGCCATCGCTTCCATGTCGCGCCCGGCCATGCCGCCATAAGTGTGCAAGCCCTCGAACACGACCACCAGATTGCGCGCTTCCTCGAACACCTCGTCTTCGTTGAGCGCCAGCCAGCCGCCGATGTTCACCAGCGAGTCTTTCTTGCCGCTCATGGTGCAGCCATCGGTGTAAGAGCAGAACTCTTTCAAGATGTCGCGCACGCTCTTGCCCGCATAGCCGGCTTCGCGCTGCTGAATGAAATAAGCGTTCTCCACCGCGCGGGTGGCGTCGAGGATAACGCGGATGCCGTGGCGTTTGGCCAGCGCATGCACCGCCTTTACGTTCGCCATCGACACCGGCTGGCCGCCCGCCATGTTCACGGTTGCGGCGAGCGCGATGTACGGAATCTTTTTTGCGCCTACTTTGGCAATCAGCGTGTCCAGCTTATCGAGATCGACATTGCCTTTGAACGGGCTTTCGTCGTCGGGGTCATGGCCCTCCGCCACCACCACGTCTTCGAACGTCGCGCCGCAAAGTTCCTGATGCAGGCGCGTGGTGGTGAAATACATGTTGCCCGGTACGACGTCGCCCGGCTTGATCAGAATGCGCGAAAGCAGATGCTCGGCGCCGCGGCCCTGATGGGTCGGCACCAGATGGCGATAGCCGTAATATTCGCGCACCGCGGCTTCGAGATTGTAGAAATTGCGGCTGCCGGCATAGGCCTCGTCGCCCATCATCATCCCGGCCCATTGCCAATCGCTCATCGCCGAGGTGCCGCTGTCGGTGAGAAGGTCGATATAGACGTGTTCGGAGCGGAGCAGGAACGTGTTGTAGCCGGCGGCGATGAGCGCGCGCTGGCGCTCGGCGAGCGACGTCATGCGGATCGGTTCGACGACCTTGACCTTCCAGGGTTCGGCCCAAGAGCGCTTCGGCGGACGTTGGTTTTCCTGGCCCATCGCGGGCTCCTTGGTTCAGATGGCGTGCGACCATACAACGCCCGCCGAAACGGAGAACCGCTCGAAAACCTCAGCCCAGGGCTGCTTTTTTTGCCTGTTTGACGACGGCGTCGAACATCGCCTCGGTCAGCACGCCGGTATTGGTGTTGTAACGCGAGCAGTGGTAGCTGGAGACCAGCGTCACCGCGTCCAGATGATAAGCGGCGCCGTGCTTGAAGGGGACTTGCGATTTCCGTACCGCCAGCGTGTCGCAAACGCTGTCATGGGCGACTTTTCCGAGGGCCAGAATGGCCCTTACGTTTGGCATCGCGGCGATTTGCGCCGTGAGATAGCGGCGACAGGCCTTGATCTCGAAGGGCAGGGGTTTGTTCTCGGGCGGCACGCAACGCACCGCATTGGTGATGGCGCAGCCGACCAGCTTCAATCCGTCATCGGCGCGCTTGTCGTAATGGCCCGCCGCGAGACCGTGCTTGAGCAGCATTTTATATAAAAGGTCGCCGGCCCAGTCGCCGGTGAACGGACGCCCCGTGTGATTGGCGCCTTTGAGGCCCGGGGCGAGACCGACGATCAATAACCGCGCGTCCGTCGCGCCGAAGCTCGGCACCGGCGCATTGAAGAAGTCGGGGTACTCGTCTTTGTTCCTGTCGCGAAAGGCGGCGAGACGCGGACAAAGTCGGCAATCGCGATGAGGTTCTACGGTCATCCCGACCTTATACGCCGGTGATTCTCCGCTGCAAACGCGCAGATAGCGCTCCTGATTATTGCACCACTTCGGGAAGCGTATGCGGTGGGCGTTGGCCGCCTTCGCGCATGATCATCGGCTTCAGTTCTTCGAGCTCGATGAAGTTGTCGGCCTGGCGGCGCAATTCATCCGATACCATCGGAGGCTGTGTACGAATGGTCGATACCACGCTGACGCGTCGTCCCTTGCGCTGAGCCGCTTCCACCAAGCGGCGGAAATCGCCATCGCCCGAGAAGATCACGATGTGATCGACCTGATCGCTCATCTCCATCACGTCGATGGCGAGTTCGATGTCCATGTTGCCTTTGACGCGGCGACGGCCTTGGGCGTCGGTGAATTCCTTCAGCGGCTTGGTCACCACCGCAAAGCCGTTGTAGTCGAGCCAATCGACCAGCGGGCGCAGCGGCGTGAACTCCTGGCTTTCGTCGACCGCGGTGTAATAGAAGGCACGGACCAGCACGCCTTTGCGGGCGAAAAGTTCCAGAAGGCGCTTATAATCGATATCGAACTGCAGACCTTTGGCGGCACCGTAGAGGTTGGCACCGTCGATGAACAAAGCCAGTTTCTCTTGCGGGTAGAAGAGCATAATGACCTCCGAAGAATATTTTAGACCGTCCGGGCAAAGCCTCCCGTGGCCCACACGCTGTTCTAGCGCAACGCCCCACCGGTGCAAGCGGGTGCAACGGTGATCCTTTTAGGATTTGGTGCCAATCTGGACTCCCCGGCCGGTCCGCCCGCAACCACGATTGTATCGTCCCTGGGCGCGATGGCTGCCCAAAGAATTCGCGTGCTGAAGGTTTCCCCATTCTACCGCACGCCGGCCTGGCCCGATCCGTCCGATCCGCCCTATGTCAATGCCGTCGCGCTGGTACAAACCCCGCTGGGACCTGCCGGCTTGCTTGCGGCATTGCACGCCATCGAAGCCGCATTCGGCCGCGAGCGCAGCCGCCCCAACGCCCCGCGCACCCTCGACCTCGACCTGATCGATTATGACGGGCGCGTCGAAGCCGGCCCGCCGGTACTGCCGCATCCCAGGGCGGAAAGCCGCGTTTTCGTTCTTAAACCGCTTGCCGATGTGGCGCCGCGCTGGGTTCATCCGGTGTCGCACAAGTCGGTCGCCGCGCTCCTGGCCGGATTTTCCGAGGCCGATCTTGCCGCTGCTGTGCGGATAGCTGCCTGAGAGTAAGCCTTATTCCAATGCGTTAAGGCTGTGATTTCCCCGTCATGCGCGCCGTGCTTTAATGTCGGCGGGCAAGGGCCGGAGTGGGGGGAATTTGCGCATGTATCAGGCATTCTATGAATCAATTCTGGCGCCGGTGGCGGTGTTTGGGATCAACCTTCCGCGCCTTCTGACAATGCCGAGTTTCTGGATCGGCCTCGGCATCGCGTTTTTCATCATCCTTTCCGGCTTCCGTATCGCGCAGCAATACGAGCGCGCGCTGGTGTTCCGCTTCGGTGCTTACAAACGCACGGCGGGCCCAGGCCTGTTCTGGATCGTTCCCTTCGGTGTCGAATACGCCCGCAAAGTCGATATCCGCGTCTTGACCGACGGCATCGAGAAGCAGGAAGCGATGACGCGTGACAGCGTCCCGATTCAGCTCAACGCCGTGATCTGGTACCGCATCGTAAGGCCAGATCTCGCGGTGATCGAGGTGCAGGACGTGCGCGATGCCGTCATTCAGGTGGCGCTCACCACCCTGCGCAATGTGATCGGCGCCCATCCGCTCGACGACGTGCTCAAGGAACGCGAGAAGATGGGGCTGCTGATCAAGACGCGCGTCGATCAGGTGACCGAAGCCTGGGGCGTCGAAGTGCAGAACGTCGAAATGAAAAACATCGAGATTCCGCAGTCGATGCAGCGCGCCATGGCCCAGGAAGCCGAGGCTCAGCGCGAGAAGCGCGCACGCATCATCAAGGCGTCGGCCGAATTCGAAGCGGCCAAACTCTTGCAGGAAGCCGGTCGCGAAATCATGCGCACGCCCGCGTCGTTGGAGCTGCGCCGCATGCAGATGCTGACCGAGATCGGTGCCGAGCAGAACACTATGACGGTGGTGATGATGCCGAGCGAATTCGTCGAAGCGGCCAAGGCGATCGGCACTATGGCCCAGTCGCCGCAATCGGTTGCACAGGCGGTCGTCAAAGCCGTCGCGCCACCGCCCCCGTCTGCACCGTTGACGGAATAACGTGGAACGTCGGCTTTGCCGGCCAGTCGCGCCTACGCCGCCTGCCTAAAGCGAATTTGCCGGAGGGTCTTGGCGCGTTTCGGTCGCCGTTTGGGCGTGACGCTCGACTTTGTGGCGCGTCTCCACGAGAGATACTCTTCGACCGAAAGCATGTAACGCGCGCGTGCGTCTCTGAGGGTGATCAACCCGCCCTCGACGGCCGCTACCACGATGGCTTTACGTTGCTTGTTCCAGCGCATCGTGTCGCGCGGCGGTAAATCGAAAATCGTCAGGGTCTTTTTGTTTGCTTTGGTGTTTTTAGCGGGCTGGGATTTTCGGTCCTTTTTCATCGCTTTTTTCTCTCGGTTAATGCCCCCATGTTGCAAATGAGTATTAGTGAGAAGCTAACGTGACACAGCTTGATTAATGAAAGGTAAAACTTAACAAGTTCTAATCTGTCTAACGCGGAGCTGGTGAATTGCCGGTTGAAATGAAACATTTGCTGCTGGGCGTCGTGCGTTGCCGCAATGCTTTTGGACCCTTGGGAAATCTGCAAAGCACATGGCGCGGGATGTGAGTGGCATGGTAAGGACTGGGATAATATTCCTCTCCGCTCTCATTTTGTCCGGTTGCGCGGGTTTGCCGTCGACGTCCTGTCCCGCCGGCCTCAAGCCGATGGTCTCTGCCGAACTCACTTTTGGCCGCGCGATCCCCGGCGGCGGGGCAGTCAGCGAGGCTGACTGGCAGCACTTCGTCGATGAAGAAATTACGCCCCGTTTTCCCGACGGATTGACGGTCCAGGACGCGTTGGGTCAATGGAAGGGCCGGGGCGGCATCGTGCGCGAAGCTTCCAAGCGGTTGTTCGTCGTGATTTCGGGCTCGCCGCTAGAGGCGGCAAAACTTGAGGCGATCCGCACCGCCTATCGCATGCGCTTCCGGCAAGAGGCGGTATTGCTTGTGGAAACCCCGATTTGCGGGGCTTTTTGAGAACTTTCTGGGCCGAGGATTTTGTTGATGAAGCAGTTTGCGCCGTACCTATTCCCGGTCATCATTTTGCTTGTCGTGTTCTGGCGGATGCGCCGCGCTCGTGTGGGCCGTCCGCTGAAGCCGAACCGTCTCTGGATCGGGCCAGCGATCCTCTGCCTGTTCGCCTTGCTGGCTTTCGTGCATCCGGCTCCGATCACGCCGGTGTCGCTGGCGATCTTCGTTGCCTCCGCGGCCGCGGGCGTCGGGCTCGGCTACCTGTCGGCGCGCCACCGGCACCTGACTCTCGATCCGGCCAGCGGGGCCATCACGTCCAAGCTGTCGCCGATCGGTATGGCGCTGTTCCTCGCAATCTTTGCGGTGCGCTATGTCGTCCGCTTGATCGTGGAAGGGGGGCAGCCGCCGCAGCCGTTCGCACACCCGTCATCCGGCGCCTTACTCTATACCGACGCCGCCCTTTTGTTCGCTCTCGGGCTGGTGGCGGCCCAAGCGTGGGAGATCAGGCGGCGGGCCAAGGCGCTGCAGGCCAAATCCGGCCTCAAACAGGCGGATTCGCAGGCCGGATAAACCACTTGTCCCCGCCCGGCGTTTCCTATAAGTTCCGCCCCCTCCCGGAAATCCCCCCCGCAGGATTGGAAAAGCATGGCCCGCGTCACCGTTGAAGACTGCGTAGACAAGATTCCCAACCGGTTCGACTTGGTATTGTCGGCCGCGTACCGGGCCCGTCAGTTGTCGGGTGGCGCCGAGACTCTGGTCGATCGCGATCGCGATAAGAACCCGGTCGTGGCGCTGCGCGAGATCGCGGCTCAGGAACTGACGCCGGAAAATCTGCGCGAAGATCACATCAAGTCGCTGCAGAAGCACGCCGAGGTCGACGAGCCCGAGGAGGTCCGTCCCGATACCGATGACGGCCGCGAAGATCCGCAGTTCCGTCAGGTGACGGAAGAAGAACTGCTGCGTGCACTTACATCTGAAGCCCAGCGCCGCGCCGAGCCGCAGCCCGAGCCGCCGGAAGACTACGAAGAGTAGGTTTTTCGGCTCTCAAATCGAATTCGCGAAAGGCCCGGTCATCTGCCGGGCCTTTTGTTTTGGGGCGAAGCCGAAGCCTTTTGCATTTCGGGTCTTCGGCACCCCGGATGGGAAATGAGGACTGCATGGAACTATTTTTTACCGATGCGGCACCTTCTGGTTTCACGATTCCGATTAACTGTGCCTAAATATGGAAATGACTGCGCCTCAACCGAACGAGAAGAACAACGTCGTCCCGCTTAATCCGTCACGCGCGCGCGGCCGCCGCAAGCTGATGCGCCAGACGGAGCTGATCGATCGCGTCAAAGCCTATGACCCCGAGACCAACGAGGCTTTGCTGAACAAGGCCTATGTTTACGCGATGAAGGCCCACGGCAAGCAATTCCGGGCCTCGGGCGATCCGTACTTCGCCCATCCGCTCGAGGTCGCCGCCATTCTGACCGAGCTGAAGCTGGACGAAGCGACCATCGCCACCGCTTTGCTGCACGATACCATCGAGGACACGGTCGCCACCTACGACGACATCAAGGAGAATTTCGGCAAGGAAATCGCCGATCTGGTGGATGGCGTCACCAAATTGACCGGCCTCGAAGTCTTCTCCGAGCGCACCAAGCAGGCCGAGAATTTTCGCAAGCTGATGCTGGCGATCACCAACGATATCCGGGTGCTGCTGGTGAAGCTCGCCGACCGTCTGCACAACATGCGCACGCTCCAGTATATCAAGGAGCCGGAGAAGCGCCGCCGCATCGCCCAGGAGACGTTCGACGTCTATGCCCCGCTGGCGGGGCGCATCGGCATGCAGCACGTCCGCGAGGAGCTGGAAGACCTCGCCTTTGCCGAGCTTTATCCCGAGGCGCGCAAATCGATCGTCACCCGTTTGGAGCGGATGGATTCCAGCCGCGGCAAGCTGATCGACCTCGTTTCCGACCAGATCAAGCGCAAGCTCGCCGAGAACAACCTTGAATGCTGGGTTTACGGCCGCGCCAAGCGTCCGTTCTCGATTTGGCGCAAGCTGCAGGACAAGAAGATCAACTTCGAGCAGTTGTCCGATGTCTTCGCCTTCCGCGTCATCGTGCATACCGAGGCCGATTGCTACAAGGCGCTCGGCGTTATGCACCTGGCTTGGCAGGCGGTGCCGGCGCGCTTCAAGGACTTCATCTCGACGCCCAAGCAGAACGGCTACAAGTCGCTGCACACCACCCTGATCGGGCCGGAGCGTCAGCGGGTTGAAATCCAGATCCGCACCCAGGAAATGCACGACGTCGCCGAGCGGGGCATCGCGGCACACTGGCGCTATCGCGATGTCAAATCCGATGTCGGGGAGGCGGGCGAAAATCGCGCCTATGAATGGCTGCGCGAGATGGTGGACCTGCTCGAACAGGGCAACACCGCCGAGGAATTCTTCGAGCAGTCGCGCCTCAATCTCTACCAGGATCAGGTTTTCTGCTTCACGCCCAAGGGCGATCTGATCCCGCTGCCGCGCGGCGCCACGCCGATCGATTTTGCCTATCAGGTCCACACCGATCTCGGCCATCGCACCCTCGGCGCCAAGGTCAACGGCACGCCGGTGCCGCTTTACACACCTTTACGCAACGGCGATCAGGTGGAAATCATTTCCGGCAAGGACGAAACGCCGTCGCCGCTGTGGGAGCAATTCGTCGTCACCGGACGGGCCCGCGCCGAGATCCGCCGTTTCCTGCGCCAGCAGCAGCGCGGCGAGCACATCAAGCTCGGCCGCAAGATTCTCGAAAAGGTGTTTATCGACGAGAATTTCCAGCTCAGCGACAAGGCGGTGGAAGGCGTCGCCAAGAAACTCGGCATGTCCAAGACGGAAGACGTCTTCGCCCAGGTCGGCGGCGGGGCTTTGCGCGGCCGCGAAGTGCTGGAAGCGGTCTATCCCGAACTGAAGACCGACCCGGAACGCCGCAAGCGCGCGCTGGTGGACCAGCCGGTG
>JAATGK010000083.1 GCA_015654715.1 Alphaproteobacteria bacterium | reverse complement strand
TGCACCGGGCAACGATTGGTTCATCTCCGATTCCAGCGGTTCAAAGAAAGGCGAGATGGGCCTGCATTGGCTCGGCCCGGTCGGCGGTCTCGAACTCGAAACGCTGGCTTTGCAGCGGCTCGGCCGTTCGACCGACCGTCAAGTCTCCAGCGCCATCGGCGACAACGAGGTGTTTTGGACGCGTTCGCGCACGGCGGAAAGCATCGCGCGCGCCACGCTGCGTTATCGCCCCAACGCAGGTCTAACCATCGAGGCCGGTACCGAAGGCGCCTACAATTTTCTCGACGGAACGTCGACCTATGCGGTGAACACGTTGCCGGTGGCGCTGCCGTCGGCCGATGCCCGCGTCGACGAAAAGCGCGGCGAGATCTTCGCCCAGGCGATGTGGACGATCACGCCGCAATGGAAATTGGAGGCGGGCTCGCGCTTCGAATATTCGGTGATCAGCGAGACCGACACCATCAACCGCAGCCGCGAGTTCTTCTATCCCAAGCCGCGTCTGCTGCTGACCTGGAGCCCGCTCTCCGATACCCAGGTGCGCTTGCGCTATGAGCGCGTCCTCGGCCAGCTCGATTTCTCCAACTTCGTGGCATCGTCGAGCCTTGGCGCTAATGGCGTCAGTGCCGGCAATCCCAATCTCGCCCCCGATCGCCATTCGCAATACGAGCTGTCGTTCGAGCAGCATTTTTGGGACAAGGGCGCCGTCGTTCTCACGCTCACCCACGAGGACATCTCCAGGGTGATGGACTACATCCCGGTGACCAGCCCCACGGGCGTGTTCGATGCGCCGGGCAATATCGGCGGCGGCCACAAAAACCAGGCCGATCTGGAAGTCACCTTGCCGCTGGATCGCTTGGGCCTGACCAACGGTCTGTTGAAAGCGACGCAGATCTGGCGGCTGACCGGCGTGCGCGATCCGGCGACCGGCGCCACCCGTGCCATCTCCGGCGTTCGCCCGCGCGCCTTCCAGTACACGCTGTCTCAAGACGTCGAGAGCCTCAAGTCGACGTGGACCATCTTTTTCTTCACCGGCTGGAACGAACACTATTACCGCCCCACCCATTTCGAGAACAGCAATATGATCCCGCCTTATTTCGAGCTTAGCTGGGATTACAAACCGACGCCGCAATGGATGATCTCGACGGCGATCAGAAACCCGCTTCCGTTCGGCTACGACGACATCAATGCGTCGTATGCCGGCCTGCGCGGTTCGGTCGAGCCTTCCACCATCACCGAATTCAAAGTGAAGTCGCAGCCCCGCCTCTACATCGAAATTCGGCGGACGCTGTAGAACGAGGCACTGCTGCTTCAGGCAAAAAAGTAGCGGACAGGTCGCCCTATCCGCTACTTCTATTCGCAGGTCGCAGGTCGTTATCCCGCCTTGGCGTCTTCTTTGGCTTTCTTGCGTTCGGCGACGATGGTGTCGGCGGTCTTGCCGGAAATCTCGGCGAGGTGATCGAACGCCATCTCGAAGGTGCCGACGCCTTGGGTCAGGCTCCGCAGTTCGATGATCAAATTGCCGATCTCGTTTTGCGGCATCTCGGCTTCGACGGTGTCCCAGCCGTTCCAGCCCGGACGGGCGTCATAACCGAGGAGCTGGCCGCGCCGTCCCGATACCACCGCGTTGATCTTCGAAGTGGTGTCGTTGGGCACATGGATTTTCACCTTGGCGATCGGCTCGAGCAGCACCGGCGAGCATTGCGGCATGCCTTCCTGCATACCGATACGCGCCGCGGTCTGGAACGCCGCGTCGGATGAATCCACCGTGTGGAAGGAGCCGTCGTTCAGCGTTACCGACAGGTCGACCACCGGGAAGCCAAGCGGGCCTTCGGAAAGATAGGCGGTCACGCCTTTTTCCACGGACGGGATGAACTGCTTGGGCACGACGCCGCCGACGATGTCGTCGATGAAGGCAAAGCCGGCGCCGCGTGGCTGCGGTTTGATTTCCAGCACGCAATCGCCGAACTGGCCGTGACCGCCCGACTGGCGCTTATGGCGTCCGCGCACCGTCACCGCTTTGCGAATGGTTTCCTTGTATGGCACCGAGGCCGGTTTGGTGTTGAGCTTGAGGCCGTAGCGGCTCATCAGCTTGTCCACCGCCACGCGCAGGTGGATTTCGCCCTGGCCCGACAGCGCCATCTCGTGCAGTTCGGAATCCTGCGCGAACTTGAGCGAAGGGTCTTCCTCGATCAGCTTATTGAGCGCGGCCGTCAGCTTCACTTCGTCGGCGCGGTTGGCGGCTTGGATGGCGAGCTTGTAGACCGGCGTCAGCACTTCGATCGCGGCCTTTTTCGGCGGCGTCTTGGCGGTCGTGAGCGTGGCGCCGGTGGCGATGCCTTCGAGGCGTGCCAAGGCGACCGTCTCGCCGGCCTTGGCTTCGGTGACTTTGGTCTGGCCGGTGCCGAGGAGCTGGCTGATGCCGCCGACGCGGGTCTCTTCGCCGTCGGAGGTTTTGAGGACGGCGCCGTCCTTGAGGCCCCCCTGCATGATGCGGGCGATGGACAGTTTGCCGCCGCGTTCGGAATAGACCGTCTTCAACACCTGCACATAGGTGTCGGGGCCTTCCGGAATGCCGAGGCGCCCGGCCGCGACCGAAACATCGGGGCTGTCGTGGCGCAGCGCTTTCAGGATGCGCGTGATGCCTTGGTTGCGTTCGGCCGAGCCGATGAAGACCGGTACCACCAGGCCATCGGCGAACTCACGGCGGATGTCGCCGAACACTTCGGTGCGTTCCGGTTCCTGATCGGAGAGCAATTCCTCCATCAGGCGCTCGTCGTAATCGGCGAGCTTTTCCAGCATCGAATAACGGGCTTCTTTTTCCTCATCGGGATCGGAGATGTTGACCTGCTCGGACGGTTTGCCGTCGCGATAGGCGAAGGCGCGTTCGAGCGCCAGATCGATGAAGCCGGTGACTTGCTCGTTTTCCCAGGTCGGAATCTGGCGCAGCAAAAGTGGCGTGTCGCTGGCGGCTTGCAAGGCGGCGAGGATGTCGGTCAACGTGCCTTGCGCTTTGTCGATCTTGTTGACGAACATCATGTGCGGGACTTTGAGGTCGGCCAGCCGCTTCATATACGGCTTCAGCATCTGGACCTTGGCCGGTTCGGGCTCGATCACCACCACAGCGGCGTCGATGCCGTGAAACGTGAACAGGCTGTCCTGCAAAAACTCGATGGAACCCGGGCAGTCGAGGAAGGTGAAATTCTGATCCATGAACGTGGTCGTCGCGCAATTGACTTCGACGCTCATCTGACGCGCCCGCGCTTCGGGGCTGGAGTCGCCGACCGTGTTGTTCTGCGAGACCGATCCCTTGCGGGCGGTTGTTCCGTTGGCGAATAGAATGGCTTCGAGCAGGGTGGTCTTGCCGGAGCCGTATGGTCCTACCAGGGCCACGGTTCGTGGCCCTCTTCCTCCATTTGCACTCGACATTATGGCCTCCTTCGGACCCTGTGGGATTAAGGGCCCGGGGGGGCGCGGCGGGCGCTGGTCCCGGTGACTGGGCCGCGTCACGCGCCCCGTTTTTGGTCCCGAAACCCTCGCGCCGAAATTGAACCTTGGCAAGGGCCTCGGCCGGGGCGGGCAGGAGTTATCCCGTCACCTTTGCCGCAGCCTGGGAAGCGGGGTAGCCTCGTATACTACCGCCGCTGCCAACTCGCCCGAGGTCAACCGTGCCCGAACGCGTAATGCCCGACTCTACGATGAGTGGGCGCTCGGCTCACCCGGCGCTGTTCCTTTTGATGTTCGTGCCGATGGGTATTTCCAACGGCTTTGTAACGGTAACGCTGGGCTTTCTATTGGCGGGGGCCGGGGTGGCTATCGACGCCATTGCGATCCTGGGTAACTGGTCGCTCGTGCCGCAGAACTTCAAGTTCATCTTGGCGCCGTTGGTCGATGCGACGTTCACCAACAAGGCGTGGTACTTCATCTCGGCCGTAGCCACGGGGCTCTTGATTTTGGCGACGGGTTTCATCCCCACGGCCGCCTCGAACCTCCCATCGATCACCGTGTTTGTGTTCCTGATCAGTGTGGCGTCAGCCTTCACGGCGCTGGCGGCGGACAGCATTATGGCGCATGCCACAAGCTCTGAAGAAAAGGGCCGCGCCGGAGGCTGGAGCCAGGCGGGCAATCTCGGCGGCTCGGCGATCGGCGGCGGCCTTGGGCTGTGGCTGGCGCAAAACCTGACGCCCGGCGGTGATGCGGCGATCGGCGCTTGGCTCGCGCGCCATACCGGCATTGACGCGTTCGCTTACCTCTTCGCCTGGCTCGGAGCCCATATTCAGGCGGCGGTGATCGGCGGGGCGGCGGTCGGCGCCTTGTGTCTGGTGTCGTGCGTAGCCCTTTTGTTCGTGCACGAGCCGGAGACCCTCCATCGCGAGTCGAAGTTCCTCAAGAGCTTGCTCAACGTCGGTAAGGACTTGTGGAGTCTGCTCAAGTCGCGCAAGGGTCTGGTCGTATTCGTTGCGATGTGGCTGCCGATCAGCGCTGCGGCGATGACCCAATTGTGGGCGGCGGTGGCGAAGGATTGGCATGCGTCGGGCGATTGGGTCGTGCTGATCAACGGTCTGCTCGGCGGGGTTATCAGCATGGTCGGCTGTATCGCCGGCGGCTGGATTTGCGACCGCATGAACCGCATGGCCGCCTTTAATCTGTTCAGTCTGATCACCTGCGCCTGCGCCTTGGCGGCCGCGCTCTCACCGCGTACCGAGGCAATGTACGTGCTCTATGTTGGCCTCTACCAGTTAATCGCCGGCTTTTGCTATGCGGCCTGGGGTGCAGTGGTGCTGGACGCGATCGGCAAAGGTGCGGCGGCGACCAAGTACAATGTGCTCGCCGGCATCGCGAACTTCCCGATCCAGTACATGGCCTATCTCAACGGTAAGGCGCACGACGCCCACGCGCCATCATGGCTTC
>JAATGK010000250.1 GCA_015654715.1 Alphaproteobacteria bacterium | reverse complement strand
CTTGCACCAACCGCGCGCGAACTTATCCCCCTTGGCGAAACCGGCCGTATAATTTCCTGCATGAACGAAACCGCTCTTGCTCCGTCCGATACGCCCGCGCTGATCCGCGCGGCGATGGCGCGTGGGCCAAGGGCTCGACCGCACGCTACCAGGAGGGGGGACCCCCTCCCCATTTCGCAGAACAATTATGTTGCTGAAAGGAATTGGGGCCGCAACCAGCGGCGCGGGCTGCGGCGGGCTGGCGCGCCCAACGGCAACTTTCATGCGAGCCCCTATCCCGAGTTTGCCGCCTTCCAGCGCAAGGCGAACGCCGTTTTGCGGCGTGTTTGCAGCGAGATTGCCGCTGCCAAAGCCGCGATGGCGCTGCAAAAGGCTCAAAATCGCCCGGCAACTCCGGTGTATTTCATCACGTATGTCCGGGACGGGGTGGTGGTCCGGGTCAAAACGGTTACCCACCGCAAAGCGGCAAAAATCCCTCTGTGCCGGGGCTTTGAAGCCGGTATAACCCGGGATGGGCCAGTCCGACTCGAAAACGTGATCGCGACCGGCCCGAGAAATCATCCGGGTACTGACAATGGCGAATGTGGCGGTGATCGGCGCTCAGTGGGGCGACGAGGGCAAAGGCAAGATCGTGGACTGGCTGTCGGCCCGCGCCGACGTGGTGGTGCGTTTCCAGGGCGGCCACAATGCCGGGCACACCCTCGTCATCGACGGCATCACCTACAAGCTGAGTCTGCTGCCATCGGGCGTGGTCCGCCCCGGCAAGCTGGCAGTGATCGGCAACGGTGTCGTGGTCGATCCCTGGGCGCTGGCGGCCGAGATCGGACGGCTGAAGGACCTCGGCGTCTCAGTGACGCCCGCCAATCTGGCGGTGGCCGAGAATGCCGCTTTGATCCTGCCGCTGCATCGCGAGCTTGATGCGGCGCGCGAGACCGGCGTGCAGGCCCTCGGCACCACCAAGCGCGGCATCGGCCCGGCCTACGAAGACAAGGTCGGCCGCCGCGCCATCCGGGCGGTGGATTTGAAAGACTTCAGCACCCTGCCGGGCAAGATCGACCGCCTGCTGGCCCATCACAACGCGCTGCGGCGCGGCGTCGGCGCCCCCGAGATCAAGCCGGAAGACGTGCTGGCGCAATTGAAAGAAATCGCACCCAGCATTCTGCCCTTCATCGGGCCGGTGTGGCGGCTGCTCGATCAGGCGCGCAAGGCGAACAAGCGGATTTTGTTCGAAGGCGCCCAAGCGGTGCTGCTGGATGTCGACCATGGCACCTATCCCTTCGTCACCTCGTCGAACACGGTGGCGGGACAAGCGGCGGCGGGCTCGGGCATCGGTCCGCATCAGATCGGTTATGTCCTCGGCATCGTCAAAGCCTATACCACCCGCGTCGGCGACGGCCCCTTCCCGACCGAGCAGAAGAACGACATCGGCGAAAAGATCGGCCAGCGCGGCGCCGAATTCGGCACCGTCACGGGGCGTAAGCGCCGCTGCGGCTGGTTCGATGCGGTCTTGGTGCGCCAGACCATCGTCACCGGCGGCGTCGACGGCATCGCGCTGACCAAGCTCGACGTGCTCGACGGCTTCGACGAGATCAAGGTTTGCGTCGGCTACAAGCTCGACGGCAAGGATCACGACTATCTGCCCGCCGATGCGGTGGAACAGGCGCGGATCGAGCCGCTCTACGAGACCATTCCGGGGTGGAAGGAATCGACCCGCGGGGCACGCAGTTGGGCCCAGCTTCCGGCCAATGCGATCAAATACGTCCGCCGCATCGAGGAGTTGATCGATGCCCCGGTGGCGCTGCTCTCCACCAGCCCCGAACGCGAAGACACCATCCTCGTCCACGACCCGTTCTTGGGGTGATTCTTCGCGACGCCCTCATCCTGAGGAGGGAGCGCAGTGACCGTCTCGAAGGATGTCCATACGGTCAGTGCGCAATTGCGCCGAATTGATAAGCGGCGCGAGCGCTGTTATGCAGGGAATCATGGCTAAAAAACCGTTCGATTGTTCGAAGTGCCCGGGCTATTGCTGCTCCTATCACATCATTCCGGTGAAGGAGAGCGACCTGAAAAGGCTCGCCAAGCACTTCAAGGTCACCCTCGCCGAGGCCAAGAAGAAGTTCGTCACCCCGGGCCGCAAGGTCGACATCAAAGACGGCGCCTACAAAATGCGCCGCAAGGCCGACCAGCATTTCGGCAAGATCTGCCGCTTTTTCGATACCGAGGCGCGCCGCTGCACCGTCTATACGGCACGGCCCTATATCTGCCGGGCCTATCCCACCGGCAAATGCGGCTATTACGAGTTCCTCAAGATCGAACGCGATACCCAAGACGATCAAGAGATCGTCGCCGGAACCTGGAACGATTAAGGCTTCAGTACCGATCCCGGCACTGGTTTGCCCTTCCACTGCACCATGTGATTGAGCGGGCCGTGACCTTTGCCGAAGCCCGGCGCCGACGCGATGGCGGCCTGGACATATTGGCGCGCCTCGCCCACGGCGATCGATAGCGGCAGTCCCTTGGCCAGCCCGGCGGCGATCGCCGAGGCCAGCGTGCACCCGGTGCCGTGCGTGCTCCGGGTCTTGAGCCGCGGGAACGTGAAGATGCTCTCGCCCTCGTCCCACACCAGCATGTCGTCGATGGTTATCTTGGACGAATGGCCGCCCTTGATGAGCGCCGCCTTGGCCCCCATATGCCGCAAGATGCCCGCCGCCTTACGCAAGGAGGCGCGGTCGGACCGGGTGATCCCGGTCAGCCGCTTGGACTCCGGAATGTTGGGCGTGACCAGCGTGGCGAGTGGGATCAGCTTTTTGATCAGGATTTTTTCCGCGTCCGGCTTCAGCAGCGCCGCGCCCGAGGTCGCCACCATCACCGGATCGACCACCAGCGGCACGCCGGGTGCATATTCGGCAAGCGTCGCGGCCACCACGCGCACAATGGCGGCGTTGGCCAGCATGCCGGTCTTGATCGCATCGGCGCCGATGTCTTTGAGGCAGGCGATGATCTGCTGGCGGACCACCTCGGGCGGCACGGCATGCACCGCAGTGACGCCGGTGGTGTTCTGCGCCGTGATCGCGGTGATCGCCGTCATGGCGAAAACGCCGAAGGCCGACGCCGTCTTGATGTCAGCCTGAATGCCGGCCCCGCCCGATGAATCGGAGCCGGCGATGATGAGTAGCCTCGGCAGACTCACGCCGATGCGTCCTCGATGGCGCGAGCGATCTCGCCGACCACGGCGGTGATCTGCTTTTCGTCGTCGCCTTCGGCCATGATGCGGATCACCGGTTCGGTACCGGATTTGCGCACCAGGATGCGGCCCTTGCCGTCAAGCTTGGCGCGGCAGGTTTCGATCGCCTTCTTGACCTTTTCGTGTTCGAGCGGCGCACCGTGCTTGAAGCGGATGTTCCTCAGCACCTGCGGCAGCGGTTCGAACAGATGGCAGGCTTCGGAGGCGGGTTTGCCCTCCTTGGCAATCGCCGCCAGCACCTGCAGACCGGCGATGAGGCCGTCGCCGGTGGTGCAGAAGTCGTTGAGCACGATGTGGCCCGACTGCTCGCCGCCGACGTTGTAGCCGCCCTTCTTCATCTCCTCGATGACATAGCGGTCGCCAACCGAAGCGCGCACCAGCTTCAAATCGAGGCTGCCGAGATAGCGCTCCAGCCCGACGTTCGACATCACCGTGCCGACCACGCCGCCGCCACGCAATCCGTCGGTCTTCTTCCAGCACGAGGCGATCAGCGCCAGCACCTGGTCGCCGTCGATGATGCGGCCGTGCTCGTCGGCCAGCACCACGCGATCGGCATCGCCGTCAAGCGACAAGCCGAAATCGGCCCGCACCTCGCGCACCTTGGCGCACATTGCTTCCGGCGCGGTCGACCCGCATTCGAGGTTGATGTTGGAGCCGTCCGGCTCGACGCCAAGCGCAATGATCTCGGCCCCCAACTCCCACATCACCGCTGGCGCTACCTTGTAGGCGGCCCCGTTGGCGCAATCGATCACCACACGCAGGCCGTCGAGGCGCAAATGGCGCGGGAAAGTGCCTTTGACGAGTTCGATGTAACGCGCCTGAGCGTCGTCGATGCGCTTGGCGCGGCCGATCCTGGCGGGTGCCGCCAGACCGCTTTCGAGCCCATTCATCATCAGGGCTTCGATCTGCTCCTCGCGCGCATCCGACAGCTTGTTGCCGTCAGGGGCGAACAGCTTGATGCCGTTGTCGGTGTAGGGATTGTGCGAGGCCGAGATCATAACGCCGAGGTCGGCGCGCAACGACCGCGTCAGCATCGCCACACCCGGGGTCGGCAGGGGCCCGAACTGGAATACATCCATGCCCACCGAGGTAAAGCCTGCGACCAGGGCATTCTCGACCATGTAGCCCGACAGACGGGTATCCTTGCCGATCACCACGCGGCCGCGATGTTCGCCGCGGCGGAAGATACGGCCGGCCGCCATGCCGACCTTCATGGCGATCTCCGCCGTCATCGGATGGGTGTTGGCCTGACCACGAATGCCGTCAGTGCCGAAGAACTTGCGCGTCATCGCCCCTCGCCTGCTTTTTTTTTCTGGGAACGCAGAATAATACCAATATTCCCGGAGGTTTAAGTTGACGTTATATTACCGGTTAAAACGGCGCCCCACACCCTAAGACCATCGGCCAAAGCGGCTGGATCGTGGGTGCGGATATAGTCCGCCCCTTGCCAACATGCAAAAAGTTCGGCGGCCAAGGTGGCGGGCCCGGCCGCGGTGGCGGGACGGCCGCCGCGCAGGAACGATTTTCGCGACACCGAGATCAGCACCGGCAGATCGAAGGCTTTTTTGAGCTCCGCTGTCCGCCGCAAAACCTCATAGGAGGCCTCAGCATGACGCCCCAGAAACATGCCCATGCCGGGGTCGACGATCAGCCGGTCGCGGGCGACACCCGCCGCGGTCAGCGCCGTCAGGCGAGTGTCGAAGAATTCCAGAATGCGCTTGAATATGGTGCCGGGCGAAACATCGTCGGCCGCCGCCCGCCCCTCAGCCTGCACGGCGTGCATCACGATCAGCTTCGCGGAACTGTCGGCCAGCAGCGGATAGAGCGCGGGATCGGGAAAACCGTGGATATCGTTGAGATAAGCGACACCCTCGCCCAGCGCCCAGCGCTGCACCTCAGGCGCGAAGGTGTCGATCGAGACCGGCATGCCCTCCCGCACCAATGCTGTCACGATCGGTTTGAGACGGGCAATCTCAACCTCCGGCGGTACCGGTGCGGATTTCGGATTGGAGGCCGCGGCGCCGATGTCGATCCCATGAGCGCCCCCCGCCATCAGTTCGCGGGCATGGGCGAGCGCCGCGGCGGGATCGAGATATTTGCCGCCATCGGAAAACGAATCCGCCGTGATGTTGAGGATGCCGAGGATGGCCGGGTTCATGCAGGACTCTCCAGACGGCATTCCAGCGCGTCAAACTGATCATGGAAAAGGGCCCAGGTGAATGCCCGAGCCCTTTCCGTAAACGTCGACCGCCGTGGCGTCAGTGCCCGGGCTGCGGCTCCGGTGCGATGATGCCGCCACGGGGCACACCGGCTTGCGGCACGGAGGGACCAGGACCGCGCTGCGGCTCGGGTTCCTCGTAAGGCGTGCGGACCGGCGGAATGCCCTTCAGCAGCGCCACGATTTCGTCGCCCGACAGTGTCTCGTATTCGAGCAAACCGTTGGCGATGATTTCGAGATCGTGCTTCTTGTCGGTGAGAATGCCACGAGCGGTGGCTTCGGCCGATTCGATCATGGTGCGCACTTCTTCGTCGATCAGCTTGGCGGTCTCTTCCGACATGTTGAGCGACTGCGCCACCGAATGGCCGAGGAACACTTCCTGCTCGTTGCCGCGATAGCGCACGCGGCCGAGCTTCTCGCTCATGCCCCATTCCATCACCATGGCGCGCGCCATGCGGGTCGCTTGCATGATGTCGCCGGTGGCGCCGTTGGTGACATTGTCCTGACCGAAGATCAGCACTTCGGCCTCGCGGCCGCCGAACATCGAGGCCAGACGCGAGACACAGTATTGCTTGGTGTAGGAGTGCTTGTCTTCCGTCGGCAGGTTCATCGTCACGCCGAGGGCACGGCCGCGCGGAATGATCGTCACTTTGTGCAGCGGATCGTGCTGCGGCATATGCATACAGACGAGGGCATGACCGGCTTCGTGAAAAGCGGTGAGCTTCTTCTCCTGCTCGCTCATCGCCAGCGAACGCCGCTCGGCGCCCATCATCACTTTGTCTTTGGCATCTTCGAGCTCGCCCATTGCGACGACGCGTTTGCCGCGGCGGGCCGCCAGCAAGGCCGCTTCGTTGACGAGGTTGGCGAGATCGGCGCCCGAGAAGCCAGGCGTACCGCGCGCGATGGTGCGCGGATCGACATCGGGGGCCAGCGGAACTTTGCGCATATGCACGCGCAAAATTTTCTCGCGGCCGGCGAGATCCGGGTTGGGAACGGTGATTTCGCGGTCGAAACGGCCGGGGCGCAGCAGCGCCGGATCGAGCACGTCGGGCCGGTTGGTGGCGGCGATCAGGATGACGCCTTCGTTGGTCTCGAAGCCGTCCAT
>JAATGK010000233.1 GCA_015654715.1 Alphaproteobacteria bacterium | reverse complement strand
CTGCATGCGCAGGCCCTGGCGGATCAAATGATGATGCACCGCGGCCGTCGCCAGCGCCGCCGGAATCGGAATGCGGTCGGCGGAGACGGCGCGATCCGACAGAATGAGAATGTTGAAATCGGCCAGCACCGCATCGGTCGCTTCCATGCAGATGCGCATCAACGCAGTCTCCAAACCGCGCGCACCTTCGGCGGCAGGCCACGTGCAGTCGATGGTGGTGGTGCGGAAAGCGGCGTCGGCCAACTCTTCAATGGCGCGAATTTTGGCGAGATCGGCGTTCGACAACACCGGCTGGTGCACTTCCAGACGCTTGTGCGAGCCGGCGGCGTGGCCGAGCAGATTGGGGCGTGGACCGATCATCGACACCAAGCTCATCACAAGCTGTTCGCGGATCGGATCGATCGGCGGATTGGTGACCTGGGCGAAGTTCTGCTTGAAGTAATCGTAAAGCAGCCGCGGCTTCTTGGAGAGCACCGCGAGCGGCGTGTCGCAGCCCATCGAACCGATCGGGTCCTCGCCCATCACCGCCATCGGTTCGAGGAAGAACTTGGCATCTTCCTGCGAATAACCGAAAGCCTGCTGACGATCGAGCAGTTCGGGTGGCGTGAAGGTGCGGGCGTTGCCGTCGGGAACATCGGGCAAATCTTCAAGGTGATACTGCGCCGCTTTCAGCCATTCTTCGTATGGCTGCTGCGAGGCGAGATGATGCTTGATCTCGCTGTCCTCGATGATGCGGCCCTGTTCGAGATCGATCAGCAGCATCTTGCCGGGCTGCAGCCGCCACTTCTGTTTGATCTTTGCTTCCGGGATCGGCAACACGCCGGATTCCGAAGCCAGGATGACGAGATCGTCGTCGGTGACGATGTAACGCGCCGGACGCAGGCCGTTGCGGTCGAGGGTGGCACCAATCTGGATGCCGTCGGTGAAGGCGATAGCAGCGGGACCATCCCACGGCTCCAGCAGCGCAGCGTGATATTCGTAGAAAGCGCGGCGCTCGTTATCCATCAGCTTGTTGCCGGACCAAGCTTCCGGAATCAGCATCATCACCGCTTGCGCCAGCGGATAGCCAGCGGCGAGGAGAAGCTCAAGCGCATTGTCGAGGCTGGCGGTGTCGGATTGGCCGTGCGGGATCAGCGGCCACATCTTGTCGAGATCAGCGCCAAGGAGATCGGACTCCATGGTGCGGCGGCGCGCATTCATCCAGTTGACGTTGCCGCGCAGCGTGTTGATTTCGCCGTTGTGAGCAATGAAGCGGAACGGATGCGCCAGCTTCCACGACGGAAAACTGTTGGTCGAGAAGCGCTGATGCACCATCGCCAACGCCGACGTGGTCAGCGGGTTCTGCAAATCGAGATAGAAACGCTCGACGTCGGGCGCCAGGATCATACCTTTGTAGACAACCGTACGGGTCGAGAAACTGGGCATGTAATAATGCGCGATCGCCGGGTTCTTATGCTTTTTGGCGAGTTGTTCGAGCGGGTTCTGGGTCTGCTTGCGCACGGCGAGCAGCTTCCTCATGAACGCGGCTTCGTCGCGGATGTTGGGACCCCAGCCGATCATCGCCTGTTTGATCACCGGCATCGAATCCAGAACGACCTGACCAAGAATGGAAGGATCAGTCGGCACGTCACGCCAGCCGAGCAGCACCTGGCCTTCGATCTTCAAAAAATGCTCAAACACGCCAACGATGGTGTTGCGCGCCGCTTCATCGCGCGGCAGGAAGCACATCGCCACGGCGTAATGGCCGATCGCCGGAAGCGTCACGCCGGTATTGGCCGCCCAGTCGCGGAACAGCGCATCGGGAATCTGGATGATGATGCCGGCGCCGTCGCCGACCTTGGGATCGGCCCCGACCGCGCCGCGGTGATCCAGCGCGAGCAGTATCTGCAGACCCTGCTTAACGATGTCATGCGACTTCGCGCCCTTGATGTTGGCAATGAAGCCCACGCCGCAGGAGTCATGCTCCAAGCGTGGATCATAAAGGCCTTGTTGCGGCGGCAGCGCCATATGCCCTGTCCAATCGAAGTTGAGCCGGAAAACGGGGAAATCCCAAATTTTGTTCTGCACACTAAGAGACGTTTGCGCAATTGGGAAATGGCGCAGGAGTGACGCAGTTTGGAATTAAATTGTCGCGGCAGCCATTTGTAGGCAATGCTAATGCCGGTTTGGACGCTTTAGAGGCATGTTTTTAAGCTGCGGCGGTCAGGCTAGCAAATTGGACCGTGCCGCTCGGGTAACCTTACCACCTGCCGCAGGGGAACAAAGCCCCAAACTGGTGCTGTCACGACCCAAAAAAACGCGGCCATCCAAACCGGACGACCGCGCTTCTTTTCCCAGAACCCTACTTACCAAGTGTAGCCGACGCCGGCGAAGCCGGTGAACGACTGCGACTTCTCGGTAAAAGCGGTTTCGACCTGCGCAGTCAGGCGCAGACCATTGTTGAACAGCACGTCGGCGCCGACCGAACCGAGCACACCGTCGCGCTTGGCCTTGGCGCCGAACACCGTGAAGTCCGACGACGGCAGTGAGGTGAACACCGCACTCGACTGCGCGCCGTCAGAGAGGTCATGCGCCCAGGCCAGACGGTCGTTGATATGCAGGGTGAAGTCCGGCGTCAGAATCCAGCGCGGCGTCACATCGACGTCGATATAGTGGCGCAGGCCCACTTCCACACGGCCCGAATTGTACGTGCGCGAGTCATATTTCAACGCGAAGGTGGAGGCGCTACCCGTCGCTGCGCTTTCGGTGTAGCCCGGCAACATCGTGACATGATCCTGCACGCCGATATAAGGCGTGAACCACGACAATTGGATGCCCGTTTCGTAGCGACCGCCGAAGGTGTAGGCATCGACCTTGCTGGTCAACGTGTCGGTGCCGGAAACGGTGATCACGCGGGTGGTTTTGATCGAAGACAAACCGGCACCGGCCGCGAACGACGTGTAGAAGTGGCGGCTGTTCTGGACATAGCCGTAAACGCCAGCCTGGATCGACGTCGCATTTCCCTTGCCGAGATCATCGGCGATGTGGAAGTCGGAGGTGCCGGCCGAGAGCGCGCCGCCCAGGACCACATTGCTCCACGGCATCCATTGCGCACCAGCGACCACGCCGGCGACGTTGGCGTGGAACTTGTGCGAGCCGTTGCCGGTGTCGTCGCCCATGACGATATCAGTGCCGCCGTAGGCGCTGACCCAGGTTTCGAGCGGCTGGGTCTGGCCCTTGCCGAACGGGCGTTGCATCGCGGTGCGGGCCGACAAGGCATCCAGGAACGGCGCAAACGCCGCCTTGGCCACCAGCGGGGTATCGGCGCCGATTTCACCGGAAAGTTGGGTGGTGTGGGCCAGCAGCGCGGACGAGGAGTCGTTACCGAGCGCCTCGAAGCCTGCCGGAACCGTCGCGCCCTTCGCGATCGCCAGATCGATACTGCCGGAGACGTGTTTCTGGTTGACCGTGGCCCCCGTCCCCAACGCCGTCGAGAGCTTAGCCACATCAACTTCCAGAGAAACAGCCGTATTGGTGGAAGTGACCTTCGAAGTGAAGACCGCACCGTTGGCACCGGTGAACAGGTCGATGTCGTTGGTTGTAAACGATCCGGTAATGCCACCGCCTGCGCTCAGGATGGTGACAGGCTTGCCGAGATAATACGTGCCATCAGCGCTCGCGATATTCAACTTGCCGGCGAGAGTGGCCTTGCCGCTGGTGGAAAACGCACTATCCCCTGCACTCGACATAGCTACCGTATAGGTGCTGCCGCTAGCGAACGAAACGTCGCCGTTGGACGTCAGCGTGCCGCTACCGTTAGTGCCGCCTATAACCGTGCCGCCGCCGGCGACCGTCACCGCACCAACCGTGCCGTTGCCCGTCAGCGTGCCGCCCGAAGCAACCAAAACCCGCGAAACGATCGAACCGGTAACCGAAAGCGTGCCGCCATTGACCTGAGTGTCGCCGGTATAGTTGCTGATACCCGACAGAACCTGGGTGCCGGACGTCAGGATCAACCCACCGCTGCCGGAAACCGAACCGGCGAAAGTGGTGGTGGCGGACGTGAGTGTCAGGTTCTGGGTGCCGAGCGCTACCGCGCCGGTGCTGGAACCGGCCAGCGACTTCAACATAATGCCTGTCGTCAGACCGTTGAGGTTGAGCGTGCCGTCGATTGTGACGCTGTCGGAGGTGTTGATGCTCGCGGTGTTGGTGAGCGCCAAAGTGGCGCCGCTCGCGATCTTGGTTATGCCGGTATAGGTGTTGACCGAAGTCAGCGTCACCGTACCGCTCAGAATCGAGACGTTGCCCGTCCCGGAAACAACGGTATCGATCGTCACCGCACCGGGGCTCGCGAACGCCAATGTGCCGTTGTCGACGATGCTCGACGTGTTGGCTATCGAACCGGTGGTGACGCCATCGCCGATCTGCAGCGTACCGGCGCTGATGGTCGTGCCGCCGGTATAGATGTTGTGCCCGGTGAGGATGGTGGTGCCGATGCCGCCTTGCACCACCGCACCGGAGCCAGAAATCACGCCGGAGAACGTGCTCGAATCCATGCGATAGAACTTCAGCGTGCCGTTGTCGGTGATGTTCCCAACAATTGAGCCGGAAGTGGCGCCGTTGCCGATCTGCAGCGTGGCACCGGAACCGATGGCCGTGCCGCCGGCATAGGTGTTGATGCCGGACAACACTTCCGTGCCCGAACCGTTCACTGTCAGCCCTCCGCTGTCCGAAATGACGCCGGAGAAGTTGGTGGAAACACCGGACGCCGTATTCAGTACCAGCGCGTGGTTGCCGAGATTGACCGCGCCCGAACCGGCCAGCGACACGAAGGTCAGCGTCGAATCAAGCGCACGTGAAACGTCGAGTGTGCCGGAAACGCTGAGCTTGCTCGCCGTCGCCAGACGGCCGGTCAGAATCAGCGTGCCGGCGGAAATCGTGGTGGTTCCGGTATACGTCGAGATGCCCGACAGCGTTTCGGTGCCGCCGCTGATCGTCAAACCACCGCCGCCCGAAACCATATCTCCCGACTTCTTATCGAGGACCTGGTCCGAAATCGAACCGGCGAAGGTATCGCCTGCGGCCGACAGCACCAGCGTATTGGCACCGAGATTGACCGAGCCGGAGCCCGCCAGCGAAGTGATGGTCGCGTTGCCAGTGGACGTCACGCCCGCGGCGAGGTTGAGCGACGCGCTGGATGCGACGGCGACCGCAGATTTCAGGCTGGCGCCGGCGACAAGCACCAGCGTGCCGCCGTTGATCGTGGTGGCGCCGGTGTAGGTGTTGGTGCCGGAGAGCGATTGGGTACCGCCGTTGATGGTGAGCGCGCCCGAACCGGTCAACGTGCCGGAGAAATCGCCGCCAGCGCCGTTGGTGATGGTGAGCGATTGCGTGCCCAGGCGCACAACGCCGATGCCGGTAAGCGAAGTGATCGCGGCATTTTGGGACTGCGTGAGGTCGAGGATGCTGTCGACCTGGACGCCGCTTGAGGACGCGATGCTGCCGGCGCCGCTCAGCAGAATCGTGCCGCCGCTGATGGTGGTGTTACCGGTGTAGGTCTGCACCGTTGAGATGGTGGCAATGCCCGCGCCGAGCTTGGTGACCGCGCCGGTGCCGGAAATCACGCCGGTCATCGCCAACGCATTCGAATTGGCAAAGGCAAACGTGCCACTGTTGGCGACATTATAAGCGACCGTGTCGGCGCCAACTTCCAGCGTGCCGCCGTTGATCACCACGTTGGTGAAACTCGCGGTGCCGGCAAGGTATTCGGTGCCGGCGTTGAGGATCAATTTGCCGGTGCCTGTAATGGTGCCGGTAAACGCGCCGCTGGCCGCGTTGAGGACCAAGTCGTTGGCGCCGAGCGCCACCGTACCGCTGCCCGACAACGACTGGAACACCGCCGAATTCGCGGTCGACGCGTCCAGCGTGCCGTAGACCGTCACATTCGCCGCCTGGGAGATGCTGCCGTTGCCCGACAAATGCAGCGTATCGCTCGAAATGGTCACTGCGCCGGTCAGGGTATTGACGCCGGTGAGCGTGATTTCGCCACTGGTAAGAGTCAAACCGCCTTTGCCCGAGATGACGCCCGAGTAGGTGGTATTGGTGTCATACGTGGTGGAGTTTTGGGAGTCGTAATCGTTAAGGGTGAGGGTCTGCGAGCCCAACACGATGTTACCCGAGCCTGACAGAGAAACGATCGTCGCGCCGCTCAACGTGCCGGAAATGTCGAAGGTGCCGTTATTCACCAGCCGCTGCGAGTATTGGATCGTGCCCGAGTCGGTATTGGTGTCCGAGTTCAGATCGGAATCGACCAACGCCAGCGTGACGCCGGAATTGATGGTGGTAATGCCGGTATAGTCGTTGGAGCTGTTCGACAGGGTAATCGTGCCGCCGCCCTTCGAATCCCCGAAGGTGACGTCGCCGGAACCGGTGATCTTGCCGCTGAGCGTCGAGGACAGCCCAAGCGCATCGATCGTCGAAGAGGTGGAGGACTTGAGGGTCCACCCGCGTGAATAGGTTTTCGCAGCGTCGAGCTGCATCGTGCCACCGGCCAGCGTGGAGTCCGAATTGGTCGATATCTGGACCGTCTGACCGGGCCCGACGTCGGCCGAAGCCGAAGCAGCGAAGAAGGCGGCGGCCGCCAACGCCAGCACGGCATGCGAGGCCGAGCCGCGCAATGCTCTATGCCGAAGACGCGCTTGCGATACCGCACGCGCATTGCATCCCAGACCCACGAAGCCCTCCATGGAAAGTCATTGAACAAAGCCGCAAATTTCCCGGGGAGCGGCCCGGCATTCATAGTGCCTATAGGGACGGTTCGCTCGCAGATATGTACAGATGTGTAACTCAGTCGTTTTGTCGCGACTAGTCGGGACATTTTTGCGAGTGTGTCGCATGAAAAGCGTTAAGTTATTGTCATAACATAGAGATTTTGCGCCAAATGCTACGGCAAGATTGCCGCAGGGGGCGCATTAAGCCTCGTTCACGCGGACCGAAAAGCCGGGACCGGCTACCGTTTCCGGCACGCCATTCCAAATATCGAGATTCGCCCCCAGAATCGCCAGTTACGCCTGCCGCCCCAAACAGGTGTGATACACCTCCCACCAATCTGGTTCGAGGGTAAGATGGGCGGCCTCAGTTTCTGGCATGTTTTGGTGATCGCGGTGGTTGTTGTGGTGGTGTTCTGGCACCGCCATATCCCCGGCGCGTTGGGCGCGCTCGGCACGGCGATCGGAAAACGGCGCCACAAAGCCCCACGCCGCGCCGCGGACAATACCATCGAGGGCACGTTCACGCGGCGCGACGACTAGGCATTTTCAGAAAGAGTGCCCACCCACAGCACGCCGGCGCAATCGTCTTGCGGGTAATCCATACTTGAGCCTGCCCCCGCGGGCCGCATAATGGACGTTCCGAATCTGCGAGAGCGTATTGGACAGCATTGCCCATCAGGCCGGTGTGATCGCCTATCGCGTCGAAGACGGCCGCAGTGAAGTGCTGCTGATCACCTCGCGCGATACGCGGCGCTGGATCATTCCCAAGGGAAACATCGGACGCGGCAAGACCGCGCTCGAAGCGGCCGCGCAGGAAGCCTTTGAGGAAGCCGGCGTGACGGGAACCGTGGCGGGCACGATTCCGCTCGGCTTCTACATGTATTTCAAACGGCACGACGACGACACCACCACGCCCGTCAGCGTCGAGGTGTATCTGTTGAAAGTGGATCGCCAGCACAAGAAATGGCCCGAGAAAGGCACCCGCAAACTGCGCTGGCTGCCGGTCCCTGAGGCCATCAAGAAAGTCGAAGAACCCGGCGTGGTGCCGCTGCTGAAACGGCTTGCAGAACTGATCGCAGCCGAAGTTTCCTAGCGGTCCTTCATCCGGCGGCTACCGGCAGGACGGCGCCGCGATAAATCCGCCGTATGAAACCCGCCACCTCGCGCGAAGTGAGTGCCGCGGCCAACGCCCGGATGCGCGGATCGTTTTTGTTGTCGGGCCGCGCCACCAGATAGTTGGTGTAAGGGCTGTCGGGTCCCTCAATGATGAGCGCATCGCGCCGGGGATCGAGCTTGGCATCAAGCGCGTAATTGGTGTTGATCAACGCCAGATCGACCTCGTCCAGCACGCGCGGCAGCGACGGCGATTCCAGTTCCTTGAGAATGAAGCCCTTGGGATTGGAAACGATGTCCTTTTGCGTCGCGGCGATGTTCGACGGGTCCCTGAGTACGATCAGACCGTGTTTGTGCAGCAGAATGAGCGCGCGGCCGGTATTGGTCGGATCGTTGGGCAGCGCAATGACGGCGCCTTGCGGCAGATCGGCGATTTTCTTCACCTTGCGCGAATAGCCGCCGAACGGCTCGACATGCACGCCGACGACTGGAACCAGCTTGGTGCCATGTTCTTTGTTGAAAGCGTTGAGGTACGGTAAGGTCTGGAAGTAATTGGCATCGAGGAATTTCTGGTCCACTTGCAAATTGGGCTGGACGTAATCGTTGAACACCTTCACCGACAGTTCGACGCCTTGGGCGGCCAGGCCCGGTTTGACGAACTTCAAGATTTCCGCATGCGGAACGGCCGTGGCAGCAACCGATAAGGCCTGGCTGACCGGCTTGGAGCATCCGACCAGAGCGGCTGAGCCGAAGATCACAAAATGACGGCGAGAGAGCATGGTCGTTCCTCAGTTGGGAGTCGTACGGCGATAAAACCGGGCAACCAGCCGGTCGCCCAACACCTGCAGCGCTTGGACCAGCACCACGATCAAGGCGACGGTGACCAGCATCACGTCGGTCTGGAAGCGCTGATAGCCGTAGCGCACCGCCAAATCACCGAGCCCGCCTGCCCCCACGACGCCGGCCATGGCGGTATAGGAGACCAGCGCAATGGCGGTAACGGTGACTGCGGCAATCAAGCTCGGCCGTGCCTCCGGCAGCATGGTGGAGACCACGATCTGGCGCGTGGAAGCCCCTAACGCCCTGGTCGCTTCGATCACGGTGTGATCGACCTCGCGCAGCGCGTTTTCGACCAGACGGGCAAAGAACGGCGTCGCGCCGACGACCAGCGGCGGAATGGCGCCGCGCACGCCGAGCGAGGTTCCTGCCAAAGCCAGCGTCACCGGAATGAGCAGAATGAACAAAATCACAAATGGGATCGAGCGCAGCACGTTCACAGCCAGACCGACCACGCTGTAGATGAGCCGGTTCGGATTGAGCCCCGCCGGGCCCGTGACCCATAGCCAAACGCCCAGCGGCAATCCGAGCAGCACGGTCAGCGCCAGCGATACGATCAGCATCATCAGCGTGTCGCCGGAGGCCAGCAACACTTCCGCGATATCGACGTGGCTGAAGAACGCGGCGAGACCATCCAGCGTCATGGCACTTCCTCCGCCACCTGTACGCCGCGGGTCTTGAGCCGATCCAGCGCGGCATCGCGATCCTTGCCGTCGACCACGACGATCAGGTCGGCATAGGGACCCGATTTAAGAGTGGCAATCTGCCCGGCGAGAATGGACAGCGACGCCCCCAGTCCTTGGGTTGCGGCGCCCAGCACACTGCTGTTGGCCAACGCACCGAAATAGGTGAGCCGCAACCGGGGCCGCGCGTCGGTCGGCGAATGCGGCATCAGAACCCGCCCCAGCGCCTGGGCCGCCGCACTGCGTGGCGTAAACAGCACCTCCGCCACGTCGCCCACTTCCACCAGCCGGCCATGATCCAGTATCGCCACGCGGTCGCACGCCCGACGTACCACCTCCATCTCATGGGTGACGAGGACGATCGTCAACCCGAGCGTGCGGTTGAGTTCCGCCAAGAGCGCCAGGATTTCGGCCGTCGACTCCGGATCAAGCGCGCTGGTGGCTTCGTCACAGAGCAAGATTTCCGGATCGTTGGCGAGCGCCCGGGCGATGCCGACGCGCTGCTTCTGGCCGCCGGAAAGCTGCGCCGGATATTTGCCCGCATGCGGCGTAAGTCCCACCCGCTCCAGTAAGGCGTCGACCGTAGCGCGACGGCTTTCGGGCGTACCGGTCCGAGCGAGTTCGAGCGCATACAGAACGTTCTGGCGTGCCGTCTTCGACGACAGAAGGCCAAACTGCTGAAAGATCATCCCGATCTTGTGCCGTTTTTGCGAAAGATCGCCCGGCGACAAGCGGCTGAGGTCATCACCACCCACCGCCACCGTTCCCCGGCTTGGCGTCTCCAGCCGGTTGATCAGACGGATCAGCGTGGATTTTCCGGCGCCGGAGGCTCCGACGATGCCGAACACCTCGCCGCGGCGAATCTCCAGATCGACGCCATCCAGCACCGCGTGGCACTGGCCGCGAACCCGGAAGTCCTTGGCGGCGTGGGAGATTTTGATGACCACGTCGTGATTGTTCATCGTCATCCGCTCGCTTGCCGCACCGTCACGATTAACACGTTCGCCAAGTCTCCCGGCGTATTATCCACTTTGTCGATGTATTTTATCGACTACATCATACGCCCGCGGAGAAATCGCGCCGTGAGACCTATCGCCTCTGGCAGGGCACAACAAGCAGGACTCAACAAAATGGGGGAGGCAGCCCGCATTTGCCTCCCCCACCCCGCGCCCCACAGGCCGCAGTCATCAGAACTTCGTGCTGACCTTCGCGTAGTAGTACCCGCCGTTGGTGCCATAGGGCGAATACGGGTTCGGATTGTCATAGAGCGCCGTGTTGCCCGTCGTCAGCGAGCCCGTCGGGGTCAGCCCGATGGTTTCCGGGTGCTTGTCGAACAGGTTGTTGGCGCCGAACGTAAGCTTCAAATAATCGGTGAAGCTGTAGCTGGCTTCGAGGTCGGTGATGGCTGCCGTCTTGACCTCGTTTTTATAGTAGGCCCCGCCATCCGGCGAGTTCCACTCGTAGCTCGGCCCGTAGACCGTCTCGCGCACCGAGAGCGAAAAATCTCCCAGCGTCCAGGCCGCGCCGAGCGAAACCTTCTCCTTGGGCGACGACGAGGTCAGATTGCTCTTGGCGGTGAGGTCATAGAGCTGCTGGCCCGCCAGAAGCGCCGGCGTCGCGGCTGCTTTGGTGATCACCGACTCGTTGAAGTTGCCATCAAGCGACCAGTCGATGGTGCCGCTCGAGCCGAAATCGGTGCTGTAAGCAAGCGCCAGATCGACGCCGCGCGTGCGCGTATTGATACCGTTGGTGAAGATGTTGACCTGCACCGAGGAGAAGCCCACCACGCTATTGCCGTGGGCCGTGATTGCCGCGTTGACGGCCGGCGAATTCACCGCGCCGCCGACGCCATAAAGATTGCCGGTCGAGACGATGCGGTCACCCAGAACGATACTGTAGGCATCAAGGGTCGCGGTCAGGCCATCGAACAGGCGCCCCACCACGCCGGCGCTGAACTGGGTCGATTTTTCCGGCTTCAACGGGTTGATGCCGATCAGTTTGGCCGCGGCCGAATCCGGCGGCAGCACGACAGTCGCCCAGGTTGGGCCGACATTGGTCGCCGAGAAATACTCTTCGGCGAGCGTCGGCGCCCTAAATCCGGTCGAGATCGTACCGCGCAAGGCGAACGCCGGCGAGATGTCGTAACGCGCGGTGGCCTTGCCGATGGTGGCATCGCCGAAATCGGAGAAGTGCTCGTAGCGCCCGGCCAAATCGACCTTCAGGTTCGGAACCGGGGCCAGCGAGATGTCGACATAGGTCGCGTAGTTCTTGCGGCTGTGATTGCTCGCATCAGTCGGCAAAAAGCCCGGGAACGACTGCGCGCCGCCGGCATAATAAGAATCCGGCTCACCGGCCTTGATCTGATAAGTGTCTTCGCGGAACTCGCCGCCGAAGGCGATACCGAGCGGCCCGGCCAGACCAACGTCGAAGCTGCGGTTGATATCGGCGTTGAGCGACCACTGCGAAGCGACAAAGGCGCCGTCGTAAAAATCGATCGTGGTGTGGCCGGTGGCGGCATAAATCGCCGAATTGGCCGAGTTCAGCGTCCGGATCGTGTCGAAATCCTTGCCGTAGGTCGAGCTCAAGTCCCACGCCCACCCGGCCAGCGCGCCACGAGCACCGAAGGTGCTTTCATAATCGCGCTCGCCGATATATTCGCGCGGCGTAAAGCCCAGCGGATAGAGTTCGGTCGTGCCAAAGACCACGGCGGTCGGGGCGCGATAGTTCTCCTTGGACTGACCGACTTTCGAGCCATACGTTCCGAACGCATAGATCTCAACATCGCCGAAGTCGTAACCGGCATTGGCCGATACGGTGGTCAGATTGTATTCGGCATCGCCCGACCATTGATTGAGATAGGGTGCACCAGGGATCGACGCCGGGTTCCAGCCGAGACCGGTTTTGGCGGAACCGTCCTCATTGAAGAAGCGGACGTCGGTGCCGCCGCGTTGCGAGAAGCCGTGATAACGCGACTCCACCGTGAGATTCACGAAGCCCTTGTCGAGCAGCTTGAAGCCGATATTCCCGGCCGCCGCCAGCGTATCACCGTCACCTTTGTAGTATTGCCCCGTGGTGACGGACGCGCTGCCGCCATCGGTACCACTCTTGAGAATGATGTTGATGACCCCGGCTATGGCGTCGCTGCCGTACTGTGCCGCTGCCCCATCCTGCAGCACTTCGACGCGATCGATCGCGCTCACCGGAATGAAATTGAGATCCGCCGAATCCGCGCCCTGGAAAGCGCCAAACTCGGCACCGTCGGCATGGATGTTGGCGGTGATGTGGCGCCGCTTGCCGTTGACCAGCACCAATGTGTCGTTCGGGCTAAGGCCGCGCAGACGCGCCGACAAGGTCAAGGCGCTGAGATCATAGCCTTGCGCCTCGGCATTGAACGATGGCACCGTCCGGTTCAAGGCATTGACGAGATCGGGTTGACCAACTTTGGCGAGTTCGGCGCTGCCTATCACCGAGATCGGCGCGGCACTGTCGAGCGCAGTCGTGCCGGTAAATCGCGTGCCGGTTACGATGACGGTTTCAGCATTGGACAGATCGGATGTTTCGGCCGCTACGTCCGCTCGCGATCCGGCGCCAAGAACCAGTAGACTGGCTCCGGCGAACAAAAATGAATTGAATTTGCGCATAAAACCCCCTCAAGGCGCCGACCATTCGGCGCACGTACCCTCACACGGCCGCCACACGGCGCACCGCTGTGCATTTCTTCAATTGCCTGGGAACCGGCTCGTCAGCCGCGGATACACCCTCGGCGGCATGGACGGGGGACACAGCGATTGTCCATTCCCTTCACCTGCCAAAACTCCACACTTTCCATTCTCGATCTTATGTATAGTGATTTAATCAAGTCAATGTACATTACGCCGCACGCCCAATCTCGCATACCACG
>JAATGK010000452.1 GCA_015654715.1 Alphaproteobacteria bacterium | reverse complement strand
ATGTCCTCGATGCGGTGGGCGTCGCGGCCGATCAGGCAGGGGACGAGATGATCCTCGAGATAGCTCGCCACCGCCAGTTCGCGCCCGTTGAGCGTGGCATCGCCGATGCCGTAAACGCCGTCTTTGGTCTCGATCTTGAGGGTCACGAAATTGCGCCCCGGGCTTGAAACGATGACGCGCGCGGATTCGATCTTCAGCATGGGGCCCTCTCCCGGGGGAATTTTCTAATGAAACTACGTTGCAGACTATGACACCGGCACCTGGCGGCGGCCTTGCTCCCCGACGCTGTTACCGGTAACACCTAGTCCTGCATCGATAGCGCAGCTTTCCGGCGTTCTCAACAGCGATGATCGAGACGTCGCACCACGGACCGTCTGGCGGTCATGGCGGAGGCCCGGAGAGGCTGCTATGTTAGCGCAACCATGGCAGGGGTTCGGGGGTACGTCTCCGGGATGCCGGCTCTTGCAAAGCCGTGCGAACGGGCCTGACCTGCGCACACAAAGCTCGGCATCAAGCCGGCACCAGGGAGGAGAGAAGATATGGCCCAGAAATTACCCGTAACCGAGAAAGTCGGTTACGCCCTCGGCGATCTGGCTGCGAACTTCGTGTTCCAGTTCATGATCACGCTGCAAGTGACGTTCTATGTCGACGTCTTCGGGCTTCCGCCCGACCAAGCGGCGATGATGTTCCTGGTCATCGGCATTGCAGTCGCCTTCGTCAATCCGATCATGGGCGTGATCGCCGACCGCACGGTCACCAGATGGGGCAAGTTCCGTCCCTGGTTGATCTGGACGGCGCTGCCGTTCGGCATCATCGGCGTCTTGACCTTCACGACCCCCGATCTCTCCCTTTCGGGCAAGTTGATCTATGCCTGGGTCACCTACGCGCTCCTGCGTATCGTCTACACGGTCAACAACGTGCCTTACGCCTCGATCAACGCGGTGATGACCGACGATCCCGATGAGCGCAACAGCGCCTCGCAATACCGTCAGATCGCTGCCAACTCGGCCGGCTTTATCGTCGCGTCGCTGGTGGTGCCGCTGATCAACATCTTCGCGCACGGCTCCAAGAACCCGGTCGATCTGGCCCGCGGCTATCAGTACACGATGGGCATCCTGATGCTCGTCGCCATGGTGCTGTTCGTGATCTCGTTTCTGACCACGAAAGAGCGCATCCTGCCCGATCCCAAGCAGAAGTCGTCGCTGAAGCAGGATTTGGCCGATCTGTTCGGCAACAAGCCCTGGGCGATCCTGTTCCTGGTGACGCTGTTCTACTTCGCCGGCCTGTGCATTCGCGGCAACGCCATGTTCCCCTATTGCAAGCTGTTCGCCGGCGACGAGAACCTGTTCCCGTGGATGAACGGTTTCGGCCTGATCTCGCTCCTGATCGGCGTGGCCTGCTCCAACGCGATCTCGGTGCGCATCGGCAAGCGGCTGTTGTTTCTCATCAGCATGGCCCTGACCGGTCTGTTCACGCTGGCGCTGATCGCCATTCCGCCGCACAGCAATTACGTCGTTATCGGCACCGAAGTGCTGCGCCAGTTCTCGTTCGGCATTTCCGGACCGGTGTTGTGGTCGATGATGGGCGATGTCGCCGACTTCGGCGAATGGAAGAACGACCGTCGCGCCTCCGGCATCATCACCAGTGCAGTGGTGTTCGCCCTCTGGATCGGTTTGACCCTGGGCCAGGCGGCCGTCGGCGGGCTGTTCTCGTTCTACGGTTATGTCGCCAAAGCCACGACGCAGACGCCTGAAGCCATCCACGGCGTCGTCTTGACCGGTGGTCTTTATGCCGGCGTTTGCTTCCTGATCGCCGCGGTGCTGCTCTTGATCTATCCGCTCAACCGCGCCGAGAACCAGAAGATCGCCGACGAGCTGATCGCTCGCCGCAAGGCACGTCAGGCCTAACGCCTGCCCGAAGCGTTTCGATCCGGCGAGGAGCTAACACTCCCCGCCGGCTTCAACCCGACCAAATCATAAACGAGGAACCCATGACCTCTCGCCCCATCAACGGTCCGATCACCTTCAACGCCCAGCATTCCCCGATGGGCGCCTTCATGAGTTTTACCTGCGGCAACCCGGGAACGCGCGGCGGCATCGGTCTGCAGATCGGCCAGCCGGGCGACCAGGAAGTCTTCATCGGCATCATCGACGGCGACCGTTATGCCGACGTGCCGCTGAAGTGTCTGCCGTTCTATGTCGGCGCCGCCTCAACCGCGATGGAAGCGTTCACAGCGGAATCGGCCGGCCCCTCGGAAGCCAATGTGCGCCCCGACGCACTGCCGTTCACCGACAAAGAGATTTCCCGCAGCTATAGCTGGGCCACCGACGCCTGGAGCGCGGGCGATCTCAGCTTCACCGTTTACACCCCGTTCGGCGCCATCCCCGATCCGGCCAAGGCCGCGGACAAAGAGATGCGTGATGCCTTGCGCCCGGCCGTGGTGGCGCGCCTCGTCGTCGACAACAGCAAAGGCAACAAGCCCAAGACCGGTATCTTCGCCCTCAATCACGCCCGTCCCGGCCCGCGCATGATCACCGACGATCTCGGCGGCAAAACCCGCGTCGGCTTCGCCTTCCGCCGTGAGGCCGGCGTGGCCGCGGAAGTGGTCGACATCACCGGATCGGGCAAAGCCGACAAGCCTGAGGCGTTCGGCTTCATGCGCTGGTCGGCGACCGACGGCATCCGCGAGAAGTACAATCCGGTGCATCTCTTGGGCTCGTGCCCCGGCGTCGGCTTCGAAGTGCCGGCGGGCAAGAAATACGCTCTGGTGCTGGCGCTCGGCTCCTATCTCGAAGCCCCTGTCACGACTGGCCTTTCGGGCAAATACCTGTACACGCGCTATTTCGGCGATCTCACCGACGTGCTGCGCTCGACACTCGATGCGGCGCCCAAGCTGGTGGAAGCCGCCGAAGGCCTGTCGGCAAAACTGGACGCGACGCCGCTGTCCGACGACCAGAAGTTCCTGATCGCCCACGCCACCCACTCCTATTACGGCTCGACCCAGCTCCTCGAAATCGAGAAGCAGCCGTTCTGGGTGGTGAACGAAGGCGAGTACTGCATGATGAACACCCTCGACCTGTCGGTCGATCATGTGTTCTGGGAACTCGACCGCAATCCGTGGGTGGTCAAGAACCTGCTCGACAATTTTGTCGCGCAGTACAGCTACACCGACGAAATCAAGGTCTATAAGGACAACTTCAAGATCGGCCATGGCTTCGAGCACGACCCCAGCCAGTCGCCGCCGCCGCCGGATGCGGCCCAGCTTTCGCGCCCTTACGATAAGAAGCCGGGCGGCATTTCGTTCTGCCACGACATGGGCGCGCACAACAATTTCGCCCCCAAGGGCCGCTCGTCTTATGAGCTGGCGAATCTCACCTCGACCTTCAGCTATATGACGGTCGAGCAGCTCTGCAACTGGACGCTGACGGCGGGCTGCTACCTCGCCAAGACGCGCGACACCAGCTGGCTGAAGAAGAACAAGAAGATCGTCGAGGCCGTGCTGGACTCGATGGTCAACCGCGGCGGCGATGTCGGGTT
>JAATGK010000149.1 GCA_015654715.1 Alphaproteobacteria bacterium | reverse complement strand
GGAATCGTCGGCGCCGGCCTCAAGGCCATCGTGCCGATGCTGCCGCTGGTGCTGCTCTATTTCGCTTGCGGCCTACTCACCTACAGCGCGATTTTCCTCGGCATCGGCGCCACCACCGCTTCGCTGCCTGATGCTCAGGCGCTGGTCGGTCCGGCCAGCATGGTCATCATCCTGCCGATGATGTTCCTCGGCGTGATGATTCAAGACCCCAACGGAGCGCTGGCGCAGGTGATCTCTTGGATTCCGATCTACACGCCGTTCTTCATGCTGGTGCGGCTGCCGTTCCATCCCGCTCCGGTCGAGCTGTGGGCGACGGCGGCTCTGACGCTGGCAACGACGGTGTTGCTGGTCCGCCAGATGGGCCGGGTCTTCGCCCGCCACGTGCTCACGACCGAACGCCCGCCGCAGCTTGGTCAGTTGCTGCGTCAGGTGTTCGGCCGGGTCACTAAAGCGAAAGCACGTTAGTTCGGCCGCATGCCTTGACGGGCTGGGGCCGAGCTGCGGCGGCTGCGGAATCCTGCCTTGGCGCCTTCCGGCTTCGACCGTTGACCGCCGCGATCGCCCTCGGCTTTGGCTTTGGGGGCGCCGCGATGATGATCGCCACCTTTGGCGCCATTGCCTTTGGCATCATAGCCGCCATGGCCGCCGCGGAAGGGGCGTTTCTTGGCGTAATCGCGGGTCGGCTTGGGTTCGTCGGGGCCTTGCACGCCTTGCACCACGGTCAGCGGAATGCGAGTCAGGCGCTCGATGTCGCGCAGATACTCGTTTTCGGAAGGATCGCAGAAGGCGATGGCAATGCCGGTAGCGCCGGCGCGCGCGGTGCGGCCGATGCGATGGATATAGCTCTCCGGCTCGTTGGGCAGTTCGTAATTGACGACATGAGTGATGTCGTCGATGTCGATGCCGCGCGCCGCGATGTCGGTCGCCACCAAGACGCGGGCTTCGCCGCTCTTGAAGCGGGCCAACGCTTTCTGGCGGGCGCTTTGCGATTTGTTGCCGTGGATGGCGTCGGCGGCGATGCCGTTCTTATCGAGATATTCGGCAACGCGATTGGCGACATGCTTGGTGCGGGTGAAGACCAGCACGCGCGCGAAGGCACGGTCTTTGAGCATGCTGGAGAGCAGGGCGCGCTTGTCGGCGGCGGGCACGAAATAGACGCGCTGGTCGATATTCTCGGCGGTACGCTTCTTGGGCGACAGATCGATCCGCACCGGCTGATGCAGGATGAATTGTCCCAAGGCTTCGACGTCGGCCGGCATGGTGGCCGAGAACATCATCGAATGGCGCTTTTTCGGCAGCGCCGCGATGATCTTCCGGATGTCGCGGATGAAGCCCATGTCGAGCATGCGGTCGGCTTCGTCGAGCACCAGATGGGTGACGGTATCGAGCCGCACGTTGCCCTGATTCATGTGGTCGAGCAGGCGGCCCGGGGTCGCCACCAGAATGTCGACGCCCGCGGCCAGCGCTTTGATTTGCGGGCCTTGGGAAATGCCGCCGACGACGACGGCGGAGCGCAGGTGCAGATGGCGGCCATAAGCGCGCACGCTTTCGTGAATCTGGATCGCCAGTTCGCGGGTCGGCGCCAGCATCAAGGCGCGGACCGTCTTGCCGCGGCGCTGTTCGTGGCCGGTCAAAAGGCGTTGCAGGATCGGCAGCGTGAAGGCGGCGGTTTTGCCGGTGCCGGTTTGGGCGAGGCCGAGCAGATCGCGGCCTTCCAAAAGCGCCGGAATGGCCTGGAGCTGGATCGGGGTTGGTTCGGTATAGCCCGCATCGGTGAGCGCGCGGTTCAGCGGCTCGACAATGCCGAGGGCGGTAAAGTTGGTATCAGTCACAATGAGTCCTAGGTACGCGGGATAGCGGCCGCCGAAAGGCGCGCGCGGGATCAGCGTCGTTGCCGCTTCCCATGCACGTAAGGATGAACGGAGGGTTTTTGAAAAGTCCGCGCTGACAGCCGTTGGCCGCCGTGCAACTGCGAGGATGCGAAAGGCTGTACCTTTAATGCTTATAAAGTGTCAAGGGCGGCGGGCCGCCTTGTTTGCGCCACGAGCCTTAGCAAACCGCAGCTTAACCCCGGCAAAAGATGAAATCCCCGTCACCGTCTTGAAGCTGGCGGCTGGTGTCACCATTTCAGGATGGCTGTAGTTCCGTGGGTATCGCCCGTCCCTTTGTTCGCTGCATGGGGGCGGGTGATGCTTTTTTGGGGGGACTCGAAGAACGGGCTGCGGCCCAACCCCTGATCGTCATGGCCGGGCTCGACCCGGCCATCCAGACTTTCTCTCGGCGTCGCGGAAGCTCGCCGACTGGCTGGCCGCCTCAAGGGCGGCCATGACGGAAAAAGGTCGAGACTAAATCCAGCAAAACCAGCGCTTCCGGCAACGAAAAGGCCGCCTAAACTGAAGGCGGCCTACGTCAATCCTGTCGGCGCCGCAAATCCTGCGGCACCTGAATCTTGCCCAAAGAACGGGCGCGCTTATTTCGGCAGCAGACCTTCGCGCTGCAAGCGCTTGCGCTGCAGCTTGCGGTAGCGGCGGATCGCTTCGGCGCGTTCACGGGCCCGCTTCTCGCTCGGCTTCTCATAATGACCGCGCAGCTTCATTTCGCGGAAGATGCCTTCGCGCTGCATCTTCTTTTTCAGGGCCTTCAGCGCCTGGTCGATATTGTTGTCGCGAACGATGATCTGCAAAGGCCAACTCCTAAAGCCGTTTCTTTGAGGGGCGGCTAGATAACAGAAGGGTTATCAGGAGTCTACTCGACCGCGGCAAAACGACTGCTTTTTTGCGGCGAGGGACATCGCGGTGTGGCGCCGCCGGCGCAACCGTGGCAACACTTGCGAACGGAGCCGCGCGTGGGCCCCGTCAATTCGTCTAAGTCACTGAAATACAAGAGTTTACGATGTCCATCTTGAAAATCGCCCGGATGGGGCACCCGGTGCTTTCGACCGTCGCAAAGGCGGTTGCGGACCCCGCCGCGCCCGAGGTCCGTCGACTTGTCGCGGACATGCTGGAAACGATGATCGACGCCGATGGCGCCGGTTTGGCGGCGCCGCAGGTCTATGTGCCGTGGCGCGTGGTGGTGTTCCAAGCCCCGGCCGCTCGCGATGACGGGCTTTCCGAGGCCGAGCGTTTCGATCGCACCGCGCCGCTTACCGTCCTGATCAATCCCGAGATCGAAGTGATCGGCGAGATGCGCGAATCCGGCTGGGAAGGGTGCTTGTCGGTGCCCGGACTGCGTGGCTTGGTCGAGCGCCCCGCCCACATCCGCTACCGCGGCATCGACCATGAAGGCCACCTGGTCGAACGAGTCGCCAAGGGCTTTCATGCCCGGGTGGTGCAGCACGAATGCGATCACCTCGACGGCGTGCTTTATCCGCAGCGGATGGCTGATCTCAAGAAGTTGATCTTCGAATCCGAAGCCCGTCATTGGCTGCCGGACGCCGAATAATCTCGCAAACCCGGCTTTGTATGGCCCGCTTTGTATGGCTGGCGTTGCATAGAAGGCCTGCGCTCGCGCTTCTTCCCTAAAGGCAATAACAGGCGCACACTTTCTCCCGACTCCAAGGGGGAGGCTGGTTATGCGTTTTCTCAGGTACTGCCTGAGTTTCGCCGCGTCCGCGCTGATTCTGGTTCCAATCAGCGCGATGGCCCGACAGTTGGCAGTTGCCAATGTTACGCCACAAGGTGTCGCTTGCATTTTCACGCCGGCTTGCGCGGTCACGGTGACCGACACGACCCATTATTTCGATCTGTTCGGCAATAGCGGGCGCAGCAAACTGTTGGTTCGTACCTATCCCGGCTTGCCGGGAACGCGGGCGGCCGGACTGACCGGATATTCGCTGTTCCTCGACCTGCATGGCGCCACCGCGCTCGGCATGCCCAATTGCGTCGATAAACTGACGATCGACACCGGCCCGCTGGCGAGCGTGAATTACGCCGGTCCGCCGGCCGATGTGTTCGTGGTCGGCAGTTCCGGCGGTGCGGGCCTTGCGTCGGCCGTCCAGAACGGCGCCAAAGTGACCTTCACCTTTGCCAAGCCGATCTGTCCGGCGCCCAGCGGCATGACCGAAAGCCTTTATTTCGGCTTTGCGGCCAAAGGGGCTCCGGTTGCCGGGGCGGCCGAGGTCACCGGTTCGCTGCACGGGTCGGTAATCGTGAAGATCCGGGTGCCGCAGCACTGAAACGTGCTGGCTGGCGTTTTTCCCCGCGGACACGGATAATCCCCGTGTCCGTTCGGGAGAAGTTGCGTGTCAAAAAATGCCGCCGAACTTGATGAGGCCCTGACGCGTGCCGCCGAACATGGCTTCGAAGCGGGGCTGGTCGAAGATTGGTCGAGCGCGGTCGATGCCGAGATGATGGCGCGTCTTGCCGCCCTCGATCTCAAATCCTTGCCGGTGCGAAAGCGCATTCGCACTGCGGTGCTGACGCGACTCGCCGTTTTACAGCCGCACAAACAGGCGGCGCGGCGGGCGGCATTGTTTCTGGCGCTGCCAACGCACGTGGTGCTGGCGCTGCAGCTCCTCTCGCGCACCGCCGACGCGATGTGGCGCGCGGCCGGCGATACTTCCACGGATTTCAACTGGTATACCAAACGTGCAATCTTAAGCGCCGTCTATGCCGCGACCGAGATTGCCTGGTTCGGCGACGACACGCCCGACGTGTGCAAGACTGCGGCGTTTCTTGATGCCCGTATCGACAACGTCATGCAATATGAGAAGCTGAAAGCGGGTCTTCGTCCCGCTTGCCCAATCACGGAGAAATCATCACGATGAAAGCCTATGCCGCAGCACTTCTAGCGCTCATTTCTGTTACCGGTACCACCATGGCCGACGATCTCACCCACGCCAAAGTCTTTTCCCTCGCCACGGCGCCGACGCGCAATTTTTCGAACGGCGGCGGGTCGCACGACATGCTGCTCGGCATTCTGAAAACCGGCGAGGCGGTGAAGGTGCATGAATCGATGCAGCCGGAAGGGGCGGCGCCCAATCCCGCGCATGCCATCGACCATTCCGAATTCATCATCGTCACCGAAGGCACGCTCGCCTTCATCCACGATGGGGTGACCGAAACCGCTGGCCCGGGCGATGTGCTCTACGTCGCTTTCGGCACGCTGCATCAGGTCCAGAACATCGGCAAAAGCCCGCTCAAATACGCCATCGTCTCGATCGGCGGCGACATCAAGCCCGCCAAATAAGAACAGCAAAGGAAGCGCATCATGGAATCGCTCGATCGCCGCAGTCTGTTTGCCGTGTTCTCCGCGCTCGCCGCTGCCGGCTTGACCGGTGCGGCCGCTGCCGCCGAACCGGCCTCGCCCACGCTCTCCACCTCAAAAGTTCTGCGCTACGCGGATTTGCCGCTGCGCAAATTCCCCAATGGCGGCGAGCAGCGCCGCGTCATCGTCGGCACGCTGCCGACCGGCGAGTTCCTCGAAGTGCATGAAACCATGCTGCCGGCCGGTGAGATGCCGCATCCGCCGCACAAGCACCCCAACACCGAGATGCTGTTCATCCAGACCGGTACGCTCGAATACATCGACGATGACGGCTCGCGCCTTCCCGTCGGCTCGGGCGACATCGTGTTCTCCGCCTCGAACAAGATCCACGGCCTGAAAAATGTCGGCACCACGCCGTCGAACTACATCGTGGTCTCGGTCTCGAAGGAGTTGCCGGAAGGCTGAGTTCGACCGTCGTGGCCGGGCTTGACCCGGCCATCCAGGCTTTTTCGGCTCGCCGACTGGATGGCCGCCTCAGGGGCGGCCATGACGGAAAAAGTTTGGGATTAGGACCGCTGAATCATTCCGGGCTTTCGGGAACGGAATCGGTTTGCTTCTGGCGCCAGTCCTTCAGCCGCTGGGCCAGTTCCGGGTCCGACAGCGCCAGGATCGCGGCCGCATGCAACGCGGCGTTCTTGGCCCCCGCCTCGCCGATGGCAAAGGTCGCCACCGGCACGCCGCCGGGCATCTGGACGGTCGAGAGCAGGCTGTCCATGCCTTTGAGCGCTTTGGATTCCATCGGCACGCCCAGCACCGGCAGCGTGGTCAATCCGGCCATGACACCGGCCAGATGCGCCGCGCCGCCCGCTGCCGCGATGATGAGTTTGAGGCCGCGGGCTTCGGCACCACGACCATAAGCGAACGCCCGGTCGGGGGTGCGGTGGGCCGATACGACCTTGGTTTCATAGGATATTTTGAGGGCGTCGAGGGTCTCGGCGGCGCGCTTCAAGACCGGCCAATCGGACGGACTTCCCATGATCAGACCAACCTGCGGCATACTTCCAACTCCGAATCAGTGAAGGGGTGTGACCGGGAATTTATAGGGGCGCCCACTGCGGTGGGAAAGCGTCCTCGTTAACCATTTGTTGGTGATCTTAAGTCAAGGGTTAACGGAGTCTGAAGGCCAGCGTAAATGAAGACCGAAAAGACCAGCGCTTTGTCCTCCGTCCGTTCGGCCGGCGCCGCCGCCTATGCCCGCGCGGCCCGGACGGTGGAAACGGTGGAACCGCCGCCGCCGGTCAGCGCCACCACGTCCGTGTTGGGGATTCCCGAGAACGAATTCACCCCGCGGGTGCGTGACGCCATCACGACGTTGATGGGCGAAGTCGACAATCTGCGCCGCGAACTGCAAAAGACTCGCGACCGGCTGGAAGAGGTCGAGCGTACCGCCGACCAGGACCATCTGTTGCCGCTGCTCAACCGCCGCGCCTTTGTGCGCGAGCTGACCCGCTATATCTCGTTTGCCGGACGCTATGGCACGCCGGCGACGCTGCTTTATTTCGACCTCGATGATTTCAAGCAGGTCAATGACAGCTTCGGGCATGCGGCGGGCGATGCGGTGCTGGCCCATTTCGCCGACACGCTGCTGGCGCAGACCCGCGACAGCGACGTGGTCAGCCGTCTCGGCGGCGACGAGTTCGGCGTCCTGCTCGCTCATGCCAGTGTCGAGCAAGGCCGCAAGAAGGCTGATCTTTTGGCCGAGAAGCTCAAGGCGGAACCGACGATGTGGCAAGGAAAGCCAATTCCCATCGGCTTTTCCTACGGCGCCTTCGAGCTTAAAGGCGACGACACTCCCGACCTCGCCATGGCCCGCGCCGACGAAGCGATGTACGCGCAGAAGAAGACCGGGCGATAGCCTCACTTGTTATCACCCGCGACTGCGGCTGAT
>JAATGK010000106.1 GCA_015654715.1 Alphaproteobacteria bacterium | reverse complement strand
ACGAGTTCACGCTCGCGCCCGACCCCATCGTGAAGAAGTGGTGCAGCCAGACGAGGTAGGAGAGGATCGTGATGACGACGGTCGCGTAGACCATCGACGCATAGCCGAACAGCCGCTTGCCGCAGAACGTCGCGGTGACTTCGGAGAACACGCCGAATGCCGGCAGAACCAGGATGTAGACCTCCGGGTGACCCCAGATCCAGATCAGGTTCACGTACATCATGGCGCTGCCGCCGAAGTCGTTCGTGAAGAAGTTGGTCCCGACGTAGCGGTCGAGCGAGAGCAGCACGAGCGTCGCCGTCAGCACGGGGAAGCTGGCGACGATCAGGATGTTCGAGCAGAGCGCGGTCCAGGTGAAAATCGGCATGCGCATCAGCGTCATGCCGGGCGCGCGCATCTTGAAGATGGTCGTAATGAAGTTCACGCCCGTAAGAAGCGTTCCGATGCCTGATATCTGCAATGCCCAGATGTAATAGTCGACACCGACACCGGGCGAGAATGCCAGCTCCGACAGCGGCGGATAGGCAAGCCAGCCGACATGGGCGAATTCGCCGATCGCCAGCGAAATGTTGACCAGCATGGCGCCGGCCAAGGTGAGCCAGAAGCTCAACGAGTTGAGATAAGGGAACGCCACATCGCGGGCGCCGATTTGCAGCGGCATGACGATATTCATCAGCCCGATCACAAACGGCATCGCCATGAAGAAGATCATGATGACGCCGTGGGCGGTGAAGATCTGGTCGAAATGATCCGGCGGCAGATAACCGGCCGCGCCGGCGGAGGCCATCGCTTGCTGACCGCGCATCAATATCGCATCGGAAAAGCCGCGCAACAGCATCACCAAGGCGAGGATGATGTACATGATGCCGAGCCGCTTATGATCGACGGTCGTCAGCCATTCGTCCCATAGCCATTTCCAGCGTTTCAGAAAGGTCAGCGCGGCGAGGACGGCGAGCGCCACCACCACCATAGCAGCCGCGGCGCCCATGATGATGGGCTCGTGCAGGGGAATGGCATCGAGGGTCAGCCGGCCGAATATAAGGCTCTCGCTCATGGCGTCAGCTCTTCTTCTGGGATTTGGGGTCGCAGATCTTACCCTTGGGCACCGGACCCTTGATCTGGGACATGCTCACCGCGTCGGCCGTACAGATGCCGCCGAGCGCGCATTGATTGAGAATGCGGTCGTACAGCCCGGTTTCCACCGACCCGTAGCGCGTCACGGCATGGCTGCCGGGTTTGACCAGCGTGCGATAGGCGGCGGTGTCGAGCGGGGCCGCTTGTTTCGCTTTGGCGATCCACGCCTTCAACGCGGCAGGATCGAGCGCGTCGGCCTTGAAATGCATGTCGGCAAAGCCGTGGCCGGAATAGTTCGCCGAAATTCCCGCGTAGCTGCCGGGGTGGTCGGCCTTGAGGTAAAGCTGCGTCTGCATGCCGGCCATGGTGTAGATCTGGCTGCCGAGTTGGGGAATGAAGAAGGCATTCATCACCCCCGACGAGGTCAGCGAAAAATGCACCGGGCGCCCGGCCGGCAGTACCAACTCGTACACCGAAGCAACACCGTATTCGGGATAGATGAACAGCCATTTCCAATCGAGCGAGACGACCTGCACCTCCAGCGGCTTTTCGGCCGACGCGATCGGCTGGCGCGGATCGAGGGTATGGGTCGCAATCCAGGTCACGGTGCCGAGGATCAAAATGATGATGATCGGGACCGTCCATACCACCGCCTCGATGGCGCCCGAATGGCTCCACTCCGGTGCGTATGTCGCTTTGGTGTTGGAGGCGCGATACTTCCACGCGAAGACGAGCGTCATGATGATCGCCGGCACGACGACGATCAGCATCAGCCCGATGGCCAGGAAGATGACGTTCCTTTCCGCCTCGCCGATGGGCCCTTTGGGGTCCAAAAGCACGGCGTCACAGCCACTGAGAAGAAGGGCGGCGATCGTCAGCGTGGCGGTGCGTGCCCCGAGTTTGGCCCATGCGGCCCGCTTGGATGTGCGTGACAAGCTCGAATCCCAACCCGCGACAGGTGATCGAAGGCGCCCCATCCGGCCTGCCGCAGCGACCGGATAGAGTATGCCAAGGTATTGACGTCATTTGGAAAGTTTGCACTTGGCGGGGTCAGACCCGGCGCGCACGAACTGCCCTGACGTTACACTTTGGCATTGCTCTAAACAGCGACAGCAAGGTGCCGCAAGCAATCGGCCAAAATGTCGCAAAGCAGTTCTACGTGACCGGACGTCCTAGACGCAAACGGCCCGCACCGCCGCGAGCCGCTGCCGGCATCTCGCCAACCGGCGCAGTCACTGCACTTCGCACAAATTGGCCCCCTCGGTCGATGAGGCGAAGACCTTCTCGTCCGCGGTCAAAAGATTGGGCAGATCGAACAAAACCACGAAGCCCGCATCGTTGCGAACCACCCCTGCGATGTAGTCGGATCGCCAGGCCACGCCCACGTCCGGCACGCTTTCGATCTGTTCGGCCGCGAAGGTCTTCACTTCATGAACCTTGTCGGCCACCAACCCTAGTGAAAGGACGCGGTCGGCCAGCGGAACATCCAGCACCATGATCCGGGTCGCCGGTGTCGGCGGCACCTTCGGCAACCCCAGTTTGAGACGCAGGTCGATCACCGGTGTGCCCCGTCCGCGCACGTCGATCAGTCCGAGCATGTAATCCGGGCCTTCCGGAAGGCGGAACGTGTCACGGTAGTCCAGAATTTCGCGCACGAACGTAACCGGCACCGCGAACATCTCGGCGCCCAAGCCGAGCGTCACATATTGGGATTCATCAACGGCGGCGGCCATCTCACATATACTCCTTGAAGCCTTCGTCATCCGCATCGGACGTCTTTTGTGACAGGTTCAAGGCAAACCCTTTGACGCGCGCCTGCTGCTCGGCCACCGTATTTTTGGCCTGTCCCAACGCGCGCGCGGGCGCCGTCTTGGCGACAGACCTGATTGCGGTATGAGCGACAGGCGAAGCCGTCCGCCTGGAGGGGGCTGAGGACGGCTTCGCCCGCGCGTTTCCGCCCGACGCTGTGTCGACGCGGAAAAAGGCGATGGAAGTCTCCAATTCTTCGGATTGCGACGCCAGTTCCTCGCTGGTCGCCGACATCTCTTCGGACGCCGTGGCGTTCTGCTGGGTGACCTTGTCGAGCTGCTGGATGGCTTCATTGATCTGCCCGGCACCGACGTCCTGCTCACGGCAAGCCGCCGTGATTTCCGTAACCAGTTCGGCGGTTTTGCGGATATCCGGCACCAGCTTCGACAGCATTTTGCCGGCGGCCTGGGCCGCTTTCACGGTGTCGCTGGAAAGGGCGCTGATCTCCGTCGCGGCCGTCTGGCTGCGTTCGGCCAATTTGCGTACTTCCGAGGCCACCACCGCGAAGCCTTTGCCATGTTCGCCGGCGCGCGCCGCTTCCACCGCCGCGTTCAGAGCCAACAGATCGGTCTGCCTGGCGATCTCCTGCACGATGTTGATTTTTTCGGCGATCGTCTGCATGGCACCGACCGCTTTGTTCACCGCGTCGCCCGACTCCTCGGCGTCTTTGGCCGACTGTTTGGAAATCTTCTCGGTTTGAGACGCGTTGTCGGCGTTCTGTTTGATGTTGGCGGCCATCTCTTCCATCGACGCCGAAGCCTCTTCGGCGGCGGCGGCCTGTTCCGCAGCGCCCTGGCTCATCTGTTCCGCCGTGCTCGAGAGCTCCTGGCTGCCGGACGAAACATTGTCGGAGGCGGCAAGCGCATCACCCACCACCCCGCGAAGGCGTTCGATCATGGTGTTGACCGAGACGATCACGTCCTTCACTTCATCGTTCGTCTTCACATCGATCTTTTGCGTCAAGTCGCCCGCGGCAACCGCCTGTGTCGCGCGCGAGATATTGCGTAGCCCACTACTAACCGACGTCATCACCCAAACGGCGGATGCAACAGCAATAAGCACGGCGACGATCACCATACCGATCAGGATGGCGCGCGTCGTGCTGTAGGATTTCTCGGCAGCTTCGTCGGCTTCCTTCACCGCCTCATCGGTCATCTGGACGCCTTCATCCGACGCCGCGATCATATCGGCCGCAGCCACCCGCATCTCTCCCAACGATACCGCAATCGCTTCGGGCTTCTTGTTGGCCATCCCCAGTTCGCGAACCTTGACGTCGAACGTCTTGAAGCGGTCCCAAGCCGTGCGGATTTTCGCGTAAATGGCTTTACCCTGTTCGCTGGCGATCTTGGTGCCATGGTCGATGTCTCCATCGACATCGCCGACCAGTTTCGTGGCGTTATCGTTGAACTCGCTCATCTTCTGGGTATCGGATTCAAGAACGATGTTCTTCTCGTACCGGACCAGATCGAGCAGGTCGGTTTTGACCTCCTTGGCCGTTTTCATCCGTTCGACCGGCCCACTGATCAAATCAGACATCGAGTCATTCAAATTGGACAAGCTGCTGACGCCCAAATACGACGCCAAAAGCAGCATGGCTGTGACCAGGCCGAAGGCCAGACCCAATTTCAATTTGATGGTGAAGCGCATGTTCTCTCCTGGAAAGGTGAAACCCGTGTTACGCGAATACCACCGCGACCGCGGCACACACGGAACTGTAGAAGCGACGGTCGTTGCTGTTCGGCGGCGCGTTCAGAAAGTGATGGCGAACCACACTTCTGGTTTGGATGGGTGCGGCACCAACGATCTTTGCGATCGCAAGCCCGCTGTTCTTCGACATTCCAGCCCCCAAAACGGGTGTTTCTGTAAAGGTCTACAAAGTGGAACCACACCAATGATAAACTGCAGACACCGACCAAGACGGCGGCGGCTCAGTCGTTTCGACGTGGTGCAGTTCCTACGCGACTTTCTGTTGATCACCAGCATCGCGCGATTGCCTTGAGCGCGCGCTAATCGCGTCAATGCCGATATGGTCCATTCGGATAATCGATAGTTATTTGCAGTTGTACGTATTTTTACGAACCCACGTGCATCATGCGGAACTCTCAATCTTGAGCAGCAGGTGGGGGGCGCAACATTCGTACCGCGTCGTGTTGAATTTGGTTCGTTGCGATGCGAGCGCGTGATCAGAGGGCACGATGGCCAGCGCGGGTATAGTTACCGCTTCACTTTTCGATATCTCATGGACGCAGTGACGGATCAGACAACGCAGTTCAGCGCTGCCGTTGCGCTTATTTACGAGACTCTCACTGTGGGCACGCAACGCGTTGCCATGGAACAAGCGCTTTGCGCTCTTCTGGAAGCCGATGAACTCATGTTCACGGTCCAAAACACCCCGCAAACACGTTACGGCCGACGCCAAACCGCAGACAATCTGCAGTATCTCAAAGCCGACGGAGTCCAGGAAGAAGCCGCCGATGTCGCGCAGAAAGTACGTTCTCCCGGACATGTTTTGTCGCTCGATATATTCGACCGCGGCTACGACAAGCTCAAGCTGCTGGTGCTGCGCAATCCCGGCCGGGTTCCGTTCTCCGACCGCGATTTGGCATGGCTGACGCTGTTGCGGCCGCACTTACGCAACGCCGCCTTCGTCAAGTCGCTCATTCCGGAAAATCCGCTCGCGTGTTCGGCCGGAAAGCACCTCGTCCGCTCGATGTCCGAAGGTCTGATCATCACCACCACCGACGGCACGATCGAATGGCTCAATCCCACGGCGCGGGATATTCTCGCGGCCAACCAAGGCCTCACCAACGCGAACGGCCGCTTGCGCGCCGCCCGCGCCTTTGAATCGGCAAGGATCGAAACCCTGATACGGGAGGCCGCCGATGGCCGCTCCGGATCCACGCTGGTCGAACATGCCTCGATGTGGCTTCCTTATGGATTGGCCTTCGCGCCGCTCGAACTCGACTTCAGGCAGACAGCGGCGTGGCCTAACCTATACGAACGCCGATCCGTGCTGGTTACGATCAAGGACATGCGCCATCACGTCGATGTCATCGTCGAACGCCTGACCGAGGTATTCGGCTTGTCGAAAGCCGAGCAGCGGATCGGGGCCTTGCTGCTCACCGGCTATAACCTGCAGGCCGCGGCCACGACCATGGGAAAGTCCATCACCACGGTCAAAAAGCAGCTTCGCAGCATGCTGAACAAGACCGGCGCGCACAGCCAGGCGGAACTGATCAGCATGTTCCTGTCGGTTCCAAGCCTGCTCTAAACCGTCACAGGCGCCGGGCAATTTGATTGCCGGCGAGGCGCACCGATTCCATCCGTTCTTCCAGTCAATCATAGCGGCTGAGTAGTTTCCGAAGCTACCGGCGCCATTTTGGCGGCTGCTACGCTACCGAGGCCGACACGAACATCGGAACGGATCACGACGTCTGGACGGATTATGGATGCCCTTTTGGGGAGACGGATGCATGCGCCGATCGCTTCGCGCCAGGCTGCTGGCGAGTGCCGTGGTTCTTTGCATTTTCCCGTTTACCACCGCCGCGATCCCGGCTGAGGCGCCAGCGCGATCAAGCATCAGCTTCGACGGTTT
>JAATGK010000021.1 GCA_015654715.1 Alphaproteobacteria bacterium | reverse complement strand
GGCCGAGCTCGACATGCAATGGGCGCTGCGCCCGGCGAGTGCGCCCAAGGCCGATGTCGATGCCTTCGAGGCCGAAGCGCTGGCCAAGACCAAGCTGGCGGTCGCCGAAGTGCCGCCACGTTATCGCTCGAGCTATTTCACTCACATCTGGACGCTCGGCTATTCGGCCGGCTACTACGCCTATCTGTGGGCCGAAATGCTCGACCACGACACCTATGCCTGGTTCGAGGATCATGGCGGGCTGACGGCGGCGAACGGCCAGCGCTATCGCGACCTGATCCTCTCCAAAGGCCACACCATGGATTACGGCGACATGTTCCGCGCCTTTTACGGCAAGGACCCGGAGATCGGTCCGCTGTTGGAAAACCGCGGCCTGAAAAAGCCCGCGCAGCACAAGAAACACTGATTTTCGTAGATTTTTGCGACCCCGGTTCAGCGATGGACCGGGGTTTTCTTTTGCCGCCGAACGACTACTCTCGCGTGCAAAGGTCGAAAGGTATTCGCGTGCGCATCAAAGCCAAAAAGAAATCTCGCAAGCCAGTCAAATCGAAGATCGGACGAGGTGCGCAGATCGTCGCTCATCTCAAAGGGCGGGGCGACGTTCGCATGACGACCGATGAAATTATGAAGCTCACGCGGGGCGGCTGAACGATACTTGCGGTGCTTGATCGTGCCCCATGACGGAAGAGTCTGAGGCTAAAACTGGTCGTGATCGCATTGATCTAGTCAAGCAGGGCTGTCATCCCCGGCGAGCAGGACGAGCGAAGCGAGGCGCGCGAGGGAAGGGGACCCAGGTGCGGATACATGTACCATGTCAAAAGCAGTTCGCAGTTCTTGCTCGGTCGTCGCTATTGTCTTGCCGTAAGTCCCTGGGTCCCCTTCCCCTCCCATCCGCCGCGCTACGCGCTATGGATGGCCGGCCGGGGATGACAGACTTGGGTAAGCTTGAAGACAAACCCCTTCAGAACGCCCGTTGCTGGTTTGCGGCTTTGGCGATGGCGTTGGCGGGTTCGGCGTTGAAGCCGAATTGGGTGGCGATCACCGTGTAGGCGGCGCCGTCGGCCATCGGCATGTAACTGGCCGAGCCGAACAGGCGGTCTTCCACCAGCATGTGTCGCAGCACCCACTGCACCACGAAGTCGGGCAAGTACTGGCTGGCTTGCGGCTGCGGCCCCTTGAGATCGCAGGCGGTGATCCTCTGGCCGTCGCCGTCCGCCGCCGTGTTGTAGCGGTTGGAGATTTGGTCGAGCGTGTAAGTGGAATTGAGACCAATCTCATTGGCCCAGGCCTTCCACTTCTGGAAACGGCCGCCGATTTCCCAAGCATCGCCCTGCAAGGTGCAGGTCTGCACGAAATGAGTCTCGTCCAGGCGCCGCACCGTCACGGCGAAGACTTTCTGGGCGGGATTGACGGCTTGCACCGTCACCTCGGCCAGCGGCACTTCATAGGTCAGCCGCGCATAGCCTTGCAGGTTGAGGCCGATCAGACCGGCCGCCAGTCCGGCAATGGTGAGGGCGCCGCCGCCGCCCAGTCCGAAGGTCGCCCGGCCGGGGCGCAGCTTCACGGCATGAACCAAACCTGAGATAAAACCGACAAACCCCAGCGCCGCCAAAACGAGCGGCACAACCACCATCATCGAGCCCATCCGACACCCCCTGTGCAGGCCGTCAGCCTAGAACATTTCCACGTTTCACGGAAACGCCGAAACGCCCACGGCCCACCGCGGGGGCGCCGGGATTATGGCAAAAAATGCGGTTAACCGACCTCCGGCCGGCCGACCGAGATGTATTTGAAGCCGGCGTCGGCCATCATATCGGGGCGATAGATGTTGCGCAGGTCGACCAGCAGTGGCCGCTTGAGAAGCGTTTTTACCCGCGCCAGATCGAGGGCGCGGAACTCGTTCCACTCGGTCAGGATCACCAGACCATCGGCGCCTTCGAGCGTCTCATAGGTTTCGTTGCACCACTCGGCCTCGAAATGTTTCTTGGCTTCCTTCATGCCTTCGGGATCGAAAGCGCGGATCTTGGCGCCCTTGTCCTTGAGATAGGGCACGATCACCAAGGCCGGGGCATCGCGCATGTCGTCGGTGTTCGGTTTGAAGGTGAGGCCGAGGATGGCGATGGTCTTGCCGGCGACGCCGCCGAACGCCTTTTCGATCTTCTCGCCCATCTGGACTTTGCGGGCGTCGTTGACCGCCACCACCGCTTCGATGATCTGGGTCGGGGTGCCGGTTTCCTGACAGGTCCGCATCAGCGCCAGTGTGTCTTTCGGAAAGCACGAGCCGCCATAGCCCGGACCGGCATGAAGGAATTTGTTGCCGATACGTCCGTCCAGCCCCATGCCGCGGGCCACGTCCTGCACATTGGCGCCGACCGCCTCGCACAGATTGGCCATCTCGTTGATGAAGGTGATCTTGGCCGCCAAAAACGCGTTGGAGGCGTATTTGATGATCTCGGCGCTTTCCAGCGAGGTGAAGATGATCGGCGTCTCGTTGAGATAAAGCGGGCGATAAATTTCGCGCATCACGGCGCGGGCGCGATCGGAATAGCAGCCGACCACGACGCGGTCGGGGCGGCGGAAGTCTTCGATCGCCGAGCCTTCGCGCAGGAACTCGGGATTGGAAGCGACGTCGAATTCGGCGTCGGGGCGGGCTTTGCGGATGATCTCGGCGACTTTCTTGTTGGTGCCGACCGGAACCGTCGACTTGGTCACCACCACCGTATAGCCCTTGAGGTTGTGGGCGATCTCTTCGGCGGCGGTGAAGACGTAGCTGAGGTCGGCATGGCCGTCGCCGCGCCGGCTGGGCGTGCCGACCGCAATGAACACCGCTTCGGCACCCACCATGGCTTTGGTGAGATCGGTCTCGAACGAAAGACGCCCCGACTTGGCGTTGGCCGTTACGACCTCGTCGAGGCCCGGTTCATAGATTGGAATCTTACCAACATTCAGGCCATCGATCTTCGCCACATCGGTGTCGACGCACACCACATCGTGGCCGAACTCCGATAGGCAGGCGCCCGAAACAAGCCCGACATATCCCGTACCGATCATGACTATGCGCATCGTTCACCCTCGTGTTCTGTGCCCTCAGGTTGTGACGCGCCGCCCGTCCGCATGCAATCGAAGAATGCAGTGAAATCGGCGGTGGCAGGTCACGAATATTATCATTCTTTGACAAATTGCGGGTATTATTGCTTCCGTTTTCCGGCTGGCGGTCATGATCGACGTATCCGAACTCATCTACGAGTACCCGACGACGCGGGCGCTGAAGGGCGTTTCCCTTCACGTGGCGCCACAAACAATTACCGCCTTGGTCGGCCCCAACGGCGCCGGTAAAACCACGCTGTTGCGCTGTCTCGCAGCCCTGGAAGACCCGTATTCCGGTTCCGTCACCGTGGCCGGCCACGACACTCGCCTGGAGCCGCGCGCCATCCATGCGCTGCTCGGCTATCTGCCCGACTTTTACGGCCTCTATGACGGTCTCAGCGTCCGCCGCATCCTGACCTACACGGCGCGGTCGCGCGGCATCGTCCCGGCCCAGACGGCCACGGCGGTCGACAAGGCAGCCGAGCGGGTCGGGCTGTTCGAGCGTCTCGACGTCAAGGCCGGGGACCTCAGCCGCGGTCTGCGCCAGCGCCTCGCCATCGCCCCGGCCCTCGTCCACGAGCCCAAGGTACTGCTGCTCGACGAACCGTCGGCCGGGCTCGTCCCGCAAGCGCGGCGCGATCTCTCCGTGCTGATGATGGCGCTGACGGCTGCCGGCATGGCGCTGGTGGTTTCGTCGCACATTCTGGCCGAACTCGAAGATTACTGCTCGGAGATGATCATCATCGAAGAGGGGCTGATCGTCGGCGGCAAGGCCATCAAGGTGAAGGACGTCGAGCGGCCGCGCTATATCGTCGAGATCGCCACTGCCCGCAGCGATCTTCGCGATTTCCTCGACGCCCGCGCCGGGGTCGATGTGATCGAGGCCGATGAATACCACG
>JAATGK010000230.1 GCA_015654715.1 Alphaproteobacteria bacterium | reverse complement strand
GCCCCGATGTCGCCGAGCGCGAGGGCCACATGTTCGTCAACAATCTGGTGGTGGCGAGCGAGACTTATCAGGGTCCGCTGCTCCGCGTCGAACAGGCCACGGTGTTGTGCGGCAAGCTGACCAAATCGCCGCTGACGGAGATCGACGGCAACGTTTATGTCCGCCCCGCCGCCGCGTCCGGCCCGCTGGCACTGTGGTCGCCGCTGGCGGTTCCCGGCTGCGCCGCCCAGCCCGCCTCACTCGACCAACTGCGCCAGGCGGTGCCCGGCATCGAAGCCAACAGCCGCCAGATCGAGGGTACGGCGCGCGATATCCTGAAAAGCCCGGAGATGCTGCGCTTCGAGCCCAAACAGGCGATCAAAGCCGCCGTCGCGACGCCGCCGGCGGTGTTGAAGCTGATAGGCTGGAAAAAGGGCGGCACCGTCGGCGCGTATCCGGCGGGGAAGTAACCCATCCTGTTGTCATTCCCGGCCGACCGGCCGTAGCTGCGAAAGCAGCGAAGGCAGGGAGGGGAAGGGAACCCAGGATGTGTCGGCAAGACGGCGCCAGAGGAAAAGGAACGTCGCGGCGAATCTTCAGCGTCGCCCAGATGTCGCCATCTGGGCCCCCTTCCCTCGCATCGCTGCGCGATGCTCGCCGGGGATGACAGTTTTGCTTACGCCTCTTCCACCCGCAGCTTGACGATCTTGTCGGGGTCGCCGGAAATGGCGCCGTTGTCGTTTTCGCCGCCCTTCTTGATGGCGTCGATGTGCTCCATGCCGTCCACGACCTTGCCCCACACCGTGTACTGACGGTCGAGCCACGGCGCGTCATCGAAGCAGATGAAGAACTGGCTGTTGGCGCTGTTGGGATTGGACGAGCGCGCCATCGAGCAGGTGCCGCGCACATGCTTTTCGCTCGAAAATTCGGCCTTGAGGTCGGGCTTGTCGGAGCCGCCCATGCCGGTGCCGGTGGGATCGCCGGTCTGGGCCATGAAGCCGGGAATGACGCGGTGGAAGACGATGCCGTCGTAGAACCCCGAACCCGCCAGATCCTTGATCCGAGCCACGTGGTTGGGCGCCAAATCGGGCCGCAGTTCGATCGTCACCGCTCCCGTCTTCAACTCCATGATCAAACGATCCTGGCTCATTTCTCGACTCCCAAATCCTTGGCGCGTTGCTGCAATAACCCGGCGACATGCGCGCTCACGAACGGCGACACGTCACCACCCAATACGGCGATTTCCTTGACCAGCCGCGAGGCGATCGCCTGGTGCTGCGGATCGGCCATCAAAAACACCGTTTCGACGTCCGACTTCATGGCGTGATTCATGCCCACCATCTGGAATTCGTATTCGAAATCGGACACCGCGCGCAAGCCGCGCACCACCATTTGGGCGCCCACTTCGCCGGCAAATTCCATCAACAGGCCCTGAAAGCTCATGACCTCAATGGTCGCCTTGCCCGGCCCGGACAGCCCCGCCACTTCTTCGCGCATGATGGCGACGCGCTCTTCGAGGTTGAACAGCGGCGTCTTGGCGGCATTGTTGGCAATGCCGATGACCAAGTGATCGACCAGCTTCACCGCATGCACAACAATATCGATATGGCCGAGTGTCGGAGGATCGAAGGTCCCGGGATACAGGGCGATGCGCTTCACCATAAAATTTCCCCTTTAGGCGCTTTCGTCCGCACTTTCGGCGATGATCCGTTCCACCGAGACCACGCGCTCGGCGTCCTCCACCCGGAACACCACCACGCCTTGCGCGGCGCGGCCCTGCACGCTGATCGTGCCGACCGGCACGCGAATGGTCTGTCCGGCATTGGAAATCAGCATCAGATCGTCGCTCTCCTCGACCGGGAAAGCGGCGAGAATGGCGCTGTTCTTGCGGCCCATGCCCATCGCGACGATGCCCGAACCGCCGCGGCCGGTGACGCGATCTTCGTAACTCGAGGTGAGCTTGCCGAAGCCGTTCTCGGAAACCGCCAACAAGAGCTGCTCGCGGGCGCCGAGCTCGGCATAGCGTTCCGGCGTCAAATTGGCTTCCTCGCCGCCGCTCTCCTCGCTGTCGTCCACCGATTCATCGCCGGCATCGTCTTCGCCGGAAATGGCTTTGCGCACGGCGCTCGCCTGTTTGAGATAGGCGCGGGCTTCGGCACTGCTGGCGTCGGAATGGGTGAGCAGTGTGAGGCTGACCACCTCATCGCCGTCCGCCAGCTTGATGCCGCGCACGCCGGTCGATTCACGACCCTTGAACACGCGGATATCGCCGAGCGGGAAGCGGATGCACTTGCCGAGCTTGGTGGTGAGCAGAACGTCGTCGCGATCGCTGCAGATCTGTACCCCGACGATGCCGTCCTTGGGCTCCAGTTTCATCGCGATCTTGCCGGATTTGTTGATGTTGACGAAATCCGACAGCTCGTTGCGCCGCACCTGCCCCGATTTGGTGGCGAACACGACGTTGAATTTCTCCCACTGGCTCTCGTCTTCCGGCAGCGCCAGAATGGTGGCAACGCGCTCGCCTTCCGACAGCGGCAACAGATTCACCATCGCCTTGCCTTTGCCCTGGATGCGTGCCTCGGGCAGCCGCCAGACCTTCAGCTTGTAGGCCATGCCGGTCGAGGAGAAGAACACCATCGGCGCGTGGGTCGAGGCGACGAACAGGCTGGTCACGAAATCCTCCTCGCGCGTCGCCATACCGGCGCGGCCCTTGCCGCCGCGGCCTTGGACGCGATATTCGGCGAGCGGCGTGCGCTTGATGTAGCCGGCGTGGGTGACGGTGATCGCCACGTCCTCGCGCTCGATCAGCGCCTCGTCTTCGATTTCGACGTCGGCATCGACCAGTTCGGTCAGCCGCGGCGTGGCGTATTCGTCCCGGATCGCTCCCAGTTCTTCCCGGATGATGGCGAGGACGCGCGGGCGCGACGACAGGATGTCGAGATAATCCTTGATCGCCTCGCTCAGCTTTTTGACTTCCTCGCCGATTTCATCGCGGCCGAGGGCGGTGAGCCGTTGCAGGCGGATATCGAGGATCGCTTTGGCCTGTTCTTCGGACAGATGCAGCGTGCCGTCTTCGGCGATCAAATGCCGCGGATCGGCGATCAGCGCCACCAGCGGCGCCACGTCTTTGGCCGGCCACGCCCGTTCCATCAATTGGACTTTGGCGGTGGCGGCGTCGGGCGCGGCCCGGATCAGCGCGATCACTTCGTCGATATTGGCGACGGCCAGCGCCAGACCCGCCAGGATATGGGCGCGATCGCGCGCCTTGCCGAGTTCGAAGCGGGTGCGCCGGGTGATGACTTCTTCGCGGAAAGCCACGAAAATGGCGATCAATTGCTTCAGATTGAGCTGCTGCGGCCGCCCGTCGGTGATCGCCAGCATGTTGACGCCGAAACTCGTCTGCAGTTCCGAGAAGCGATAAAGCTGGTTGAGCACCACCTCGGACGAGGCGTCGCGCTTCAGCTCGATCACCACCCGCATGCCGTGGCGGTCGCTTTCGTCGCGGATGTCGGAGATGCCTTCCACCCGCTTGTCGCGCACCAGTTCGGCCATGCGCTCCAGCATGCGCGCCTTGTTCACCTGATAGGGGATTTCGTGGACAATGATCGCTTCGCGATCCTTGCGGATTTCCTCCACCGTGCACTTGGCGCGCATCAGGATCGAGCCGCGCCCGTGGGCCAGCGCGGCGCGCGCCGCCAGTTTGCCGATGATGAGGCCGCCGGTCGGGAAGTCCGGGCCCGGCACGATTTCGGTCAGCGCGTCCATCGAGATCGAGGGATCGTCCATGTAAGCGAGACAGGCGTCGATCACTTCGCCGAGGTTGTGCGGCGGCACATTGGTCGCCATGCCGACCGCGATGCCCGACGCACCGTTGACCAAGAGGTTGGGGTAGCGCGCCGGCAGTACGATCGGTTCGTTTTCGGAGCCGTCGTAATTGGGCTGGAATTCGACCGTGTCCTTGTCGATGTCTTCGGTCAGCGAATGAGCGACCTTGGCCCGGCGCGCTTCGGTATAGCGCATCGCCGCGGGTGGATCGCCGTCGACCGAGCCGAAGTTGCCCTGGCCGTCGATCAGCGGCACGCGCATCGAGAATTCCTGCGCCATGCGCACCAGCGCGTCGTAGATGGCGAGGTTGCCGTGCGGATGGAAGTCGCCCATCGTGTCGCCCACGACCTTGGACGACTTCATGTGCTTCTTGTTCCAGTCGAGCCCGAGCCGCTGGATGGCGTAGAGGATGCGCCGGTGCACGGGCTTCAACCCGTCGCGCACGTCGGGAAGCGCACGCGAGATGATGACGCTCATCGCGTACTCGAGATACGAGCGCTTCATCTCGTCGGTGATCAGCACCGGACGGATGTCGGAGGGCTACTTGCCCGAGGGGCGGTCGCTTTCGTCTGCCAAGATGTCCTCGTGAGAGCGGCGGCGCAGGCCGCATGCGGGCGTGCGCTCGAAGGTCGGATTGTTCTACACCAGACTACCCCAACGGGCCACGCCGGAGCAATGCGGTGACGTGCGGCACTGCGCCCGCTCCTCAGAATATTTGTGCATTGGAAGTCATAGAAAATTCGAACGAATCTGCCCTAACCCGTCGTAACTTGACATTCGT
>JAATGK010000318.1 GCA_015654715.1 Alphaproteobacteria bacterium | reverse complement strand
CCAACGCCGTCTTGGCCATGAAGGCTCTCCCCTTGGTTGTGAACATAGAGATAGAGGGAGAAACCTTTGCCGCAAGGGTTCGGATCAGATTTTGCGGCTGTCATAAGCCCAATGCAGCAGCGCCTGGCGCTGACGCGGGCGGCAAAAAACATCGCCCGGCTCGCAATTCTTCCGCACCTGCGCGACATGGCGGGTGATTTGCTTCCACCGCGTGATCTGGCGTCTGTCGTCTTCCATCCGCCGTCCCAAGTAATAGCGGCAGTACCATTGAAACCAGCCGCGCGGATCGTCGGGATGAATCCAGCCCTTGCGCCGCCACTCCGACAGCGATTGACTGGCGTCGACCCCGAAATAGTTAAGCTTGGGATTTTTCCCCGCCGGCGACAGCTTGGCGGTGGCAAACCAGTCGACAGGAAATTCGCGGTCGCAATCGCACATGTATTTGCCGCCGAAGACGCCGAGCGCCAACATTTCTTTCGGCGTCAGTTGCGGCTTGAACCCAGGATCGAAGTCGCAGCCGACCGGCGCCACACATTCGTAGCGATAGTTCGTCTGCATCTTGTCGTTGACGACGATGATGCGAGGGGCCATGGCGTGCGACAGTTAAAATCCCGAAGGAGATTAACCGATTTCGCGCACCAGAGCATTTCACCGTTTCACGGAAACGATGAATCGCTCTAAATTCTTGGTTGGTCGCGCTTTCGGACGGAAAACCGCTGCACACTTTTCCCGAAGGCGCTCCAAACCTAGGCGGCGCGGGAATTCAGAATGAGATCGGCAAGCCGCGTTTTGGGTTCGATTTCCGAAGCGTCAGCGTGGGTAACATGCGCCGCAATCCGCCGCACGCGTTCGAAAATGGCACCCGCCGGAGCTTCGATTCCCTGTTCGCGGTAAACTTCGCGGATGTAATCGCGAACGTCGCGCACGCACACCAGCGTGTTTTCCGCATCGTCCGGCATATCAAGTTCAAATTCGACTTCAAAACGTAAGAAAAGCTCGTCCAGGTCCATGGTAAAATGCCTTTTTCGCGCGCCGGTCTTTCTGCACCAGCCTGCGAAATCAACATCTACGCGCGCCGGGTAAACAGATGGTTTGCGAGCGACAACCGGCACATTGCATCCACCACCAACTGTGCCCACTGTGGCGGCAGGGATGCTTAAAGCTTAAAGGACCAAGGAAAATGCGTCAGGCATTGTGGGTTTCGGTGCTCGCCGTGGTAGCAATGGTTGGCGCGGCAGAGGCCGGCCCCGGCGCCGTGCATTGCGGCAAACTCGTCGATGTGCGCGCCGGAAAAGTGTTGGCCGATCAGGTGGTCGTGTTCGACGCTGCCGGGATCGTTACCGCGGTCGGTCCGGCCGCCACCACCAAGCTGCCGAGCGGCATCAAGGCGAGCGATCTTACCGCCCTAACCTGTCTTCCTGGCCTGATCGACGCCCACACCCACCTGACCGGCAATGCCACCGATCACGGCTACCTGGCGCTCGGCATTTCGATCCCGCGCGCAGCAACCATCGGCGTCAAGAATGCCCGCATCACCTTGATGGCCGGATTCACCACCGTGCGCGATGTCGGCGCCGACGGTTATGCCGATGTGGCGGTGCGCGATGCGATCGCGGCAGGCGACGTGCCGGGCCCACGCATGCTGGTGGCGGGACCGATGATTTCGATCACCGGCGGCCATGGCGACGACAACCTGTTGCCGTTCGAATTCCATCACAGCGCCGATGGCGTTGCCGACGGCCCCTGGGCTTTGCGCGCCAAGGTGCGCCAGAACGTCAAATACGGTGTCGATCTGATCAAGATTGCCGCCTCGGGCGGCGTGCTGTCGAAAGGCGACGCTGCGGGCGGCGAACAATTCACCCTGGAAGAAATGCAGGCGATCGTCGCCGAAGCCCACAAGCTCGGCCGCAAAGTCGCCGCCCACGCGCACGGCACCCAAGCGATCAAGGACGCCATCATTGCCGGCGTGGACTCGGTCGAGCATGCCAGTCTGATCGATGCCGAGGGCATTAAGCTCGCCAAAGCCCACGGTACCTTCCTGGTGTTCGACATCTACAACGACGATTTCATCCTCGGCGAAGGTCTCAAGAACGGCATGCTGCCGGAATCGATCGAGAAGGAAAAAGCCATCGGCCGGCTGCAGCGAGAGAATTTCAGGAAAGCGTTTCAGGGCGGCGCACGCATGGCGTTCGGCACCGATGCAGGGGTCTATCCCCATGGCGACAATGCCCGGCAGTTCACCAAAATGGTGGAATGGGGCATGCAGCCGATCGATGCCATCCGCGCTGCCACGCTTAACGCTGCCGAACTGCTCGGCTGGAAAGACAAAGTGGGCGAGCTGGCGCCCGGTCATTTCGCCGATGTGATCGCGGTTTCCGGCGATCCGCTCGCTGATGTAAAAGTATTGGAACACGTCCAATTCGTGATGAAGGGCGGCGTTGTGGTGAAGACCGCGCCCAACTGACGGGCTAGAGCAAAGCGCCGGAATCGGCGCGTTGCTCTAGTTTTTTATTGTCGCGGCGTTTGCGCCCAACGCGCGCGGGCACTTTTGCGCACGCCGCTCTAGATTTCTGGTTGCGGTTGTGCAGGCGCATTATAGTCCCCGCAAAAGCCCTGGGGGGACACCATGGGGCATGCACTTCTGTACGTCGTCGGTGCGGTGTGTATTTTGGCCTTGGCCTATCGCACTTACGGCGTGTTCTTCGTGCGCCGGATTTTGCGCGTCAGCGACGCCTCGCCGACATCTTCTCATCTCTATACCGACGGCAAGAATTATGTGCCCACCCGCAAATGGGCGACGGTGGGACAGCATTTCGCGGCGATCGCGGCAGCGGGACCGCTGGTCGGTCCGGTGCTGGCGTCGCAATTCGGATTTTATCCGGGATCCATTTGGCTCCTCGCCGGCGCAGTGATCGGCGACGCGGTGCACGATACCGTGGTGCTGTACGCCTCGATGAAGCAGCGCGGCCTGTCGCTGTCGGAAGTGGCGCGGACGGAACTCGGGCCGGTGGCGGGGTGGTGCACCGGCCTCGCCATGCTTTTCATCATCACGGTGACGATGGCGGGCTAAAGCGGCTGCCACTTATCAGTGAAGCGCTCTAAACGCATCGGTTGTGCGCCTAGTTGTGGGCGGCCGATTGGCGATAGCGCTGGTTTCGCTGCGAACAGGCTGTATTAGCTCAATTTTACCTTTCTTTCTCGCGATACAGTCGAAGCGGTGACATTTTTACGACCGCTTCGCAGATGACCTGTAGGTTGCAGGGAAACGGTGAACAGAAATGCAGCGCTCCAACCTGGTTGTGAAATGCGGACCTGATGCCGGAAACGGCATCGTTCATCGCTTGGAACAGATCCGGCGCATCATCGAAGACAAGTTCGTGGTAGCGGGCGAAATCCTGCTCAAATCGCTTGACGGCATCGACGACCTGATCACGTCCCTCGACCGCTTCGCCGCGACGTTCGATAAGAAGATCGTGGCCGCAACCAAGGCCGATCTCATCGTCGCCGCGGCCAAGCTTTGCACCCTGCCCGCGAGCCACGCCCGCCACCTCCAACACATCGCAGAACTGGAGCGTTCGCGTACCAAGCTCGGCTGGCACGTATCGGCGATGCGTTGTCACTTGGCGCTCATGGGGGCGTTCTGCCGCAATGCCAAGCTGATGACCGGCACGGCCGTGGGCGCCGGTCTGGCCGGGCTGGTGGACAACATCGCCGTTTGCGTTGCCGGGGGCTGCGGCGAAATCGCGATCCTCGACGACGACCTTACCGCTCTCCAACGCGACCTCGAAGCGGCAACCACTCAAGGTGAAATCCTGGGGCGCCAAATCGCCGAACTCTTACCCGAGGTGCCGGAAGACCTCACCGCTGCGGCCCGCATCGTCGGCGGTCATTACACGGCCGTCGCCGGGGTGGCGGAACAGGTTTCAAGCATAGCCCGCGACATTCAGAGCCGCGTCGTGCGTATCCTGGCGTCGCTCCAGTTCGGTGACATCACCCGCCAGCGCATCGAACATGTCATCGCTTGCCTGCTCCGCGCCGAGGCCGATGCCGCCTTTGCACCGCCGCAGCTCCGCCGCCGCTACCGGGCAACATGCCATGCGTTGATCGCCAGACAGCTTGCCGAAATCACCGTGAATTTCGACCGGGAAATCGCCGAAATCGAAAAGAACATGCGCAAAATGGCGTCCGATGCCAAAGCGCTTCTCAAGTTGCATGACATCGCCTTCGATCGCGAAGGCGGCAAAAACAACGGCTTCCTGCATGTCCTGGCGGCGCGGATCGACGCTGCCCTTAAGCTCGTCGCCACCATTGAAGCCGCCGACTGCTCGGCGATGGAAACCGGCCGGACGACGATCGCGACGGCGCACCGGTTAGGACAGCACATCGATCGCGTCCAAACACTGCTCAACGAGATACGTACCATAGCTTTCGTGCCGACGGCCCCCGCCGCCGATCCGCCGATTGCCATCGTCACCGGCGAGGTCCGCGCGAATAGCCGCTTGCTCGAAGAGGCCGCAAACGTCGGCCTGGAAACGCTCGACAAACTGCTGCGCCTCGCCAATGGCGTGATCAAAAACGGCGGCAACCAGCACCCACAAGACAGCAAAGCCGCCGCCGCTGCCGCGGCCCTGACCGTTGCCGCACGCCGTATCCGCGAGGCGCGCGACATCACCGAAAACGATCTCACCGAAGTCGCCGCTCAAGGCGACGCCGTGGTCCACGTCTTGACCTTATCGGGTTCACGACTGCGCCTGCGCCGGGAAATCGGCGACATCCTGTCGTCTGCGGCGGCCGAAGCCGCGCGTCTGGCCACTGGCGCTTATGAGCCGGGGGACGATCTTCCCGAGGAACTCATCCAAACCCTGGTGCGCTTTTCCGCGACCTATACGATGGCGCCGGAACGCGCCCTTCACCACGCATTCCTATCGGCCATGGCGATCGATTTTGTTCCCATCGACCGGACACCGCTGACCGACGATCCGGGCGCGGTTCTTTTTTAGAGCGACGGGCGTTCTGGCGCGATCATCCTTCGAGACGCCCTTTGGCCCTCATCCTGAGGAGTTTTCGCGTCTCGAAGGGCGAGAGCCAAAGGGCTCCTCAGGATGAGGATTCCGTTTGAAGGCCCGCCGCGCTAGGCGTTTAAGATCGCCGCGCCGCCGCGTGCAGGATTCCCGCAGCGATGGCTTGCAGCGGCATCACGCGATCAACGCAGCCGCGGGCGATCGCCTCTTTCGGCATACCGAAGACGATGGACGTCGCTTCGTCCTGGGCGATGGTAAAGGCTCCGGCCTGCTTCATCTCTTGCATTCCGTGCCCCCCGTCGTCGCCCATGCCCGTCATGATCACGCCGATGGCATTGGAGCCGGCCGAAGCCGCCGCGGAGCGGAACAGGACATCGACCGACGGGCGATGCCGGGAAACCAGCGGTCCGTCCTTGACTAAAACGTGATAACGCGCGCCGCTACGCTGCAGAACGGTGTGGCGATTACCCGGCGCGATCAAGACGCGGCCGCGCAACACGGCATCGCCATCTTCGGCTTCCTTGACCTCCATTTCGCACAAGCTGTTCAACCGCGCCGCGAACGAGGTCGTAAACTTTTCCGGCATGTGCTGAACGATCACGATGCCCGGTGGATCGGCGGGAAGCGCCTGCAACACTTCGCGCAAGGATTCCGTGCCGCCGGTCGAGGCCCCGATGCAGACCACGGTTTCCGTCGTCTTGGCCATGGCGTGCGAGGACGGCGGCGGTAACATGACGTCGGCGGAGAGCTTCTTTTCCGGCTGATGGGAGACTGTGGCGGCGCGACGCGCCCCGAGGCGGGCCCTTGCCGCGCCCTTAACCGCCTCGCAGATATGAATCTTGTCGTCGGTCAAGTGCTCGGCCACGCCGACATTCGGCTTCAGGATGATATCGACCGCCCCGGCTTCAAGTGCCTGCTGCAACGTCTGTGATCCGGATTCGACCAGCGACGAGCACATCACCACAGGAATCGGACGCTGGTTCATCAGCTTCCTGAGAAAGGTAATCCCATCCATGCGCGGCATCTCGACATCCAGCGTGATGACGTCGGGCACCACTTTGGCCAGCTTGCTCGCGGCCATGAAAGGATCCGAGGCGACGCCGACGACTTCGATCTCCGGATCGCTCTCAAGGATGGTCCGCAATGTTTGCCGCACACTGGCGGAGTCGTCCACAATCAGGACTTTGACCTTCTCTCCTCGTTTCAGCATACATCACCGCCGGCGGAAGATCGTGTTAGCGACCATGTCGAGCGGAAATTTGCCACCTACCAGGGACTCGGAATGACCGAGAAACAGGTGGCCACCGGGGCGAAGGTGTTCGCAAAGCTTGATCAAGACGGCCTCTTGCGTTGGACGGTCGAAGTAGATCAGCACATTGCGAAGAAAAATTAAGTCGAAGTCGCGGTCGGCGGCGTAGCGGTCATCCATCAGGTTCAACCGCTGAAACGTGACCTTGGAACGCAATGCCCGGGCAATGCGGAATTCACGGCGGGCGGGATCGCGCGGAAGCAGCACATACCGCCGACGGAATTCCTCCGGGATCGGCTCCAGCATGTGGTCGGGATAGAGCCCAGCTTTCCCGTTTTCCAGGACTTCGGTGCAAATGTCGGTCGCGAGGACCGAATAGTCGAGGCCACCGCGATCGTGGAAGAAATCATCGATCACCATGGCGGCGGTGTAGGCTTCAGCCCCGGTCGAAGCGGCCGCACTCCACACTTTGACACGGCGTCGGCCATCGGCGCGCCAGCCCGGCAAGACGCTGTTCTGCAGATAGACGAAGTGCGCCGGCTCGCGGAAGAAATCGGTCTTGTTGGTCGTGACCGCATCGATGAAAAAGACAAGTTCGAGATCGGCGTCTTGGCTGCCGTCAAACAAGAGCCGGCAATAGTCGTTGATATTGACGATCTTCAAGTTACGCATGCGGCGGCGCAGGCGACCGTCGATCATGCTTCTCTTTTTTTGCGTCAGCTTGATTCCGCAGACCTGATAGACGAGGTCGCACAGACGCCAGAAATTCTTGTCGCTGAGCGGTTCGTTTGAATCGGTCGACGCCGAACGCTGTGTCGCCGCTGTTTGCAATCCAGCCATTTGTCCCCCGGTCCTATGCCGCTTTTGCTGCCGTTGATCCGATGAGCACCGCATCCGCCGTCAGCAGCTTCGGTAAATCGAACAGAACGGCAAACCCCGTATCCCGCCGAATCACGCTGGTGATATCGTCGGACCGCCAGACGGCGCCGACATCCGGCGCCGTCTCGATTTCGGCGGTGTGTAAATTCGCCACCTCAAACACCGGCGCGACTAAAGCGGTGCGACCATACGAACATTGAAGATGTTCCCGCCAACGTCGCTTTCCGTGTGGATGCTTTGGTTGTACTCGGCGACAATCTCGATGCCCCCGAACTGATAACCGACCAGCGGTCCGAGGCCGTAGTTCGCCACTTTGCAGCCGCTCTGCGCCGGGCAACCCGCCGCGATCGCCCCCGCGCCGCTGTCGTCATTAAGCTGGTTTTCCTGATAGGCGCCGACGCCGAGCGTCCATTTACCGATCGTCTTCGCAATCGTGTAGTCGATGGCGATCTGCTGCCCGGAACGATAGTCGGTCTTGCTGTTCTTGAAATTGTAGTCGTAGTGGACGTTCATGCTCAGGTTCCAGCCGTCGTGCAGCCAACTGATTCCGAAGTTCGGCTCCAGCGTCCAATAGCCGTTGCCGGAACCGACGCCGCCGCCAGCCGGAGAATTGCCCGGAGCAGAACTCGCGTCATCGACAGCGACTGTCAGGTTGCTGGAAACGTGGAAGTCATTGGGCAGCGTCCACGACAACTGGACAGGAATGAGCAGCGTGTTGAAGGTGCCCCAGTGGGCGTTATCGGATAGGGCTGCCATGCCAGGCACCCGCAAGTCGGTGTAGTCGAACGGCTGGGCCATCGCCATCGACAGATCGGCGCCGAAAACCTGATAGCCCGTCTGCCACAGCACGATCGGTACTTCCACCAAAGCGTCGAGCTTGGCGCCGGTCCGGTTGCCGCCGGCGTCGCGCTGGACGAATGTGGCCCAGTAATTGTCAAAAACACCGTAGACGCCGGGCGGCGGCGCCGCACCCGCCGCAAGTCCTTCGTCGACACCGCGCAGATGGGGGTCCCAAAGTTCGGTAGCCGCCGCCGGCATCATCATCGCCGGCATACTGACGACGGCGACGGTCGTGAGGAGCCCCAATTTCTTCCACGTTTTCATGTCAAAAAATCTTTCCTGTTGCGTAAAATTGGTACGGTTTTCCCTGTGGCAACAAGGTTGCGTTCAAACGCGCACCGTCATTGCCATCTTCGTGACGCGAAGAGCTGGCGGCGCTTATGCCGCTGCGACTGCCGTTGGTGTCGTGAGAAGCCCCACATCTGCGGTCAGCAGCTTCTCAAGGTCGAAAAGAACGACGAAGCCGCCGTTGCGGCGTACGACACCCGCGATGTAGTCGGAACGCCAAGGAACGCCGACATCGGGCGCCGCCTCGATCTGATCGGCGGCGAAAGTCGCCACCTCCAACACCCGGTCAGCGACCAAGCCGAGCGCGAGAACGCGGTCCGCCAACGGAACGTCCATCACCATGATCCGCGTTGCCGAGTTCGGCGGCACTTTCGCCAGACCGAGCTTGAGGCGCAGATCGATCACCGGCGTACCGCGGCCGCGCACGTCGATCAGGCCGAGCAGATATGCGGGCGCATCCGGGATGCGGAAGGAGTCGCGGTAATCCAGAATTTCGCGTACCAGCGCAACCGGTACCGCAAACACCTCGGCACCGAGGCACAAGGTGACGTACTGTGATTCATCAGTCGCCATATCACGCATACTCCTTGAAGCCGTCGTCGCCTGCATCTTTAT
>JAATGK010000164.1 GCA_015654715.1 Alphaproteobacteria bacterium | reverse complement strand
TCGAAGGTGACGGCGTGGCGTGGGTGGCTTATCTTCTGATGCTGGCCATGCTGGGCAATTTGCGGAAGGCACCGCCATGATCCCGCTCTTCTCGGTGGTGATCCCGGTCTACAACCGCGCCAACTTGCTCGGTGCGGCGGTCACCTCCGTGCTGATGCAGACCGAGCAGGATTTCGAGATCGTCGTGGTCGACGACGGCTCCGATGACGATCCCGAAACTGTCGTGAAGGATCTCTGCGATCCGCGCATCGTTTTCATCCGGCAGGACAACGGCGGCGGCGGCAAAGCGCGCAATACCGACATCGACGCGGCCAAGGGCAAATTCATCGCTTTCCTCGATTCCGACGACCTCTTCCTGCCGCATCATCTTGCCACCATGCGCCGCCTGCTCGAAGGCAAGACCAGAACCGGCACTTATGCCCGCTTCATCGTCGATCGCGGTGATGGTCGCACCTTGCTCAAACCGCCGCGCGCTATTGCCGATGGCGAGGACATGGCGACGTATCTGCTCTGCGATCGCGGCTTCCTGGTTACCTCCACCGTCGTGGTCCCCGCCGAACTCGCCAAGAAGATCCGCTTTCACGAAAATCTTCCCGCCGCGGAAGATACCGATTTCGCCATCCGCTGCGCCCTCGCCGGAACGCGCTTTGTCATGGCCGAAGCCCCAGCGATGCTGTGGCGCGACACGTACGATCCGAACCGGCTTTCGGCCGGGCGGCGCGGCGCCTCGCTGAAGGATTGGATCGAAGGTCTTCGCGGCCGGATTCCGGACCAAGCCTATTACGGTTGTCTTGGCTGGGCCTATGCCAAATACGTTGCGGTCGATGCGCCCTGGCGTGCGTTTGGTCTGTGGCTGAGCGCGGTGCGCCACGGCTGCTATCGCCCGGGCTTGGCAGCGATCGTGTTGCTGCAGATTTTCCTGCCCGACGGGGCTTATCGACGCCTGGCCGATCGCGCCATCGCTTGGCTTGGTCCGTTCTGGAACAACAGGCTTAACCGGCGTTAACTCCGTCGCCGTTCACGCCACATTGACGGTCCCGGCGCTATCCTCGCCGCGATGAAACGAAAAGTACTTCTCGTTACGACGTCTCCGTATACCGCTGCCGCCCGTCTGGCGGCGGCGTTCTCCATGCTGGGAGCTGCGGTCGAAGCTGTTTTTCCGCGCCGGGCACCGATTGGCGTCAGCCGTTACCTCGATCACGCCCACCGTTACCGTGCCTTGGCGCCGGAAGCCTCGCTCACCAAAGCCATCCGCGCGGCGAAGCCCAGCTTCGTCATTCCCTGCGACGACCGTGCCGTGGCGTTGCTTTTGGGCCTCGACGAATTTGCCCCGCTGGTCGAACGCTCGCTTGGCCCGCGCAATGCGAACCGCTTGCTGCTGACTCGTGCACCCGCGATCGCCGCGGCACGCGAGCAGGGCATCACCGCCCCGCTGACGGTCGCGGTCGAAAACCTCGACGCGCTCTCCGACGCGCTGCACCAAGTCGGGCTTCCCTGTGTGATGAAATCGGATTTTTCCTGGGGTGGCAGCGGGGTGAGGTTTGTCTGCTCGACGGCCGAAGCCGAACGGGCCTTCCGGGCGCTGCAAGGCCCGCCGTGGCGGATGCGCAGCCTCTTGCGTGTAGTGCGGCGCCAGGACCTTCATTTCCTCGCCGCCGCCCGCCATCCGGTCAAGGCGACCGTCAACTTGCAGGCGCTGATCGCGGGTAAGCCCGCCACCACCGTGTTCGCGGCCTGCGACGGCAAGGTTCTGGCTGCTCAGCACATGGACGTCGTCACTTGGCAGGGCGACACCGGTCCGGCCAGCATCATGCGGCGGGTTCAGGATTTGGCCATGGCTGCGGCGGCCGAGAAAATCGCCGCGCGCTTCAAACTCAACGGCCTGCACGGCCTCGATTTTGTCCGCGATGGCGAGGGCGTGCCGCATCTGATCGAGGTCAATCCGCGCGCCACCCAAATCTGCCATTTGCCGCTCGACGGCGACTTACCGGCGGCTTTACTCGGGGTGCCGGCGCGCCCGGCCGCGACCGATCTTCGGCAGATTGCGCTGTTTCCCCAGCTCCTGGCGGCCGAAGTGGTGGATCGCGGGGTCTATCGCGACATCCCCTGGGACGATCCCAAGCTGCTGCGCGCCCAATGCGGTGTGGCGCTTCCCGAGGCGGCCGGACTTGAGGCGATCGCGGAATTTTCGCGAGAGGCCTTGGTGCGCAACCCGCGCTAAATCGTGCCGCCGTGAACCAATTGGTTTCCGAAGACCCTGGATTCGTTAACCATTCCTCAGCCGTATTGCAGGTAAACCTGCGTGTCAGGCTGGCGGATTGAATGTCCACACACGACCCGCGTCCCCAATCACCCCCACCGTCCGAAGCCTCCTTCGGGCCGGAGGATTTCTTGCGGGTGCTGCGCGCGCGCCGCGGCCTGATCCGCACCATCACGCTGGTCACCGTCGCCGCCACGGCCGCAGTCATGTTCGCCCTGCCGACGCTCTATTCGACCAGCGCAGTGGTGATGCTTGATCAGCGCAAGAACAACGTCGCCGATCTGTCGAGCGTGTTGTCGGCGCTGCCGACCGATCCTTCCAGCGTGCAAAACCAGATTCAAGTGCTGAGTTCGCGCGATCTGGCGCTCAAGGTGATCGATAAGCTGAAGCTTGAGACCGATCCCGAATTCAATCCGGCGCTCGGCGGTGGCGGCCTGCCGGACCTCAATCCGCTGCATTACCTGCGCGCGCGCGGGAGCGGCAGCGATCCGGCTGGTCAGCGCGATGCGGTGGTCAACGCCTTCCTTGATCGTCTCGATGTCACCTCGCTCGGCCTGTCGACATCAATCCAGGTTACCGTTGCGGCCGAGGACCCGGAAAAAGCGGCGCGCATCGCCAACACGCTGGCCAAGAGCTACACCGATGATCAGATCGCCATCAAAGTGCAGGCGACGCGGCAGGCGGCGGGGTGGCTCGGCGATCGCATGCGCCAACTCGCCGATCAAGTGCAGCAGCAGGAAGCCGCGGTCCAGCTTTACAAAGCCGAACACGATCTTGTCGAATCCGCTGACGGCAAGTCGCTGATCGACGAGCAGCTCATCGCGATCAATACCCAACTGATCACGGCACAATCCGATCTCGCCGAGAAGAAAGCCGCTTACGAGCGCGTCGCGGCGCTGACCAAAACCGGCAATGCCGCCGATATCACGCCGGTGGTCAACTCGAAGATGATCGGCGACTTGCGCGGTCAGGAAGCCGAATTGGTGCGCCAGGAGGCCGATCTTGCCACCCGTTACGGCCCCAACCATCCCAAGATGGTGGCGATCCGCAACCAGGAGCACGATCTCGCCACCAAGGTCGGCCGCGAAGTGCAGGGCATCGCCGGTTCGCTCGAAAGCGATCTCGAGGTGGCGCGCGCCCATGTCGGGTCGATCGAGGCCAGCCTTGTCCGGGTCGAGCACCAGGCGCGCGAAGACCATATGGCGCGCGTCCAGCTCAAGGCGTTGGAAGCCAATCTCGCGTCCACCCGCGCCTCCTACGAGTCCTTCATCACGCGTCTGCGCGCCGTGCAGGACCAGGACGACATCCAGATTCCGGAAGCGCGCGTGATCTCGACGGCGCCGATCCCGGCGGCCCCGTCGTCGCCCCATCGCGCCGTGTTTATCGCTGCGTCGATTCCGGGCGGATTGTTGCTCGGCATTCTGTTCGCCCTTCTGCTGGAGCGTTTCGGTGCGCCTGCAAGCCAAGGGGAGCCTGTGGCGCCAGAGCCGCTGCGCCGTCCAGCCCCCAGGCCTGAACGCCCCCCTGGCGTCGTGCCCGCCTATGCTGACGCAACGCCACCCCGGAACCCGTCGCTGCGGCCGGCCCAAGTCTTCACCCAAGCCTTCGCCCAGAGCCAGCCGCCGATTCTGCCCCCGGTCGTGGCCGAATTGGCCGCTTCGGCGGATTTGCGGCTGGCCGATTGGGTTCTGGACCACCCGGGGTCGCCTTATGGCCAAGGTCTGACGGCCATCCTGGGCGTCCTAACGGGCATACGCACTAGTCAGGCGCTGGTGGTCAGCCTGACCTCCGTCGCGACCGATGCGGGCCAGTCCGTGGCCGCTTTGGCCCTGGCGCGGGTGGCCTCGCGGGCCGGCCTACGCACCTTATTGATCGACGGCGACCTCGGCCGTCTGGTGCCCGCAACGACATCGGGCGGCTTGGCGGCGGTGGTGAATGGCACCCCGCTGAACGGCGCCGTGCTCAAGGATCGCCGCTCGAATGCCTACTGTCTGGCAGCCCCGGCGGGGGTCTGGACGCAAGCCGCGGGAGTCCTTCAAGCGCTGCGTCATTCTTGCGATCTGGTATTGATCAATGCACCGGCGCCAGGGGTTGCTGGCGCTTGGCCGCAACTGGCCACGCTCAGCGACGTGGTGCTGCTTTTGGCCGCTGCAAACGTCCCGCAAGCTATGTTCGACCAGACACTGCGCTCGCTGGTCGCAATGCGCGCCCCCCTGCGCGGCCTCGTAATAATGCGGTAAGTCTCTGTTTTTTCGACAGTTCTTGCTAGACGGGAAGATGTTTACCTCCCTGTCAAGGTAACTAACGTGTCGAATATTTTCGTTGAGATTACGGCAAGATATGGGCTACGCGGGGCACCGGAATTGGCTAGCCAATCCGTTCTTTCGATCCACCGTAACAAAGCGAACCCCTATGAGCGAAATATCTCCCCCGCCAACGCGCACGAGTTTCGTTGACGGGTTACCGCCTAACGCCAAGAACGCGGCGATTTGGGCGGGGTTGTTCATCATTGGTGCCCTGATTGGTTGGATCGGCCGCGGCGTGATCGCCGGTCCGGCCGATGTCCCAACCGTACAAGTGTACCAGGATTGGCGCGTAATCTGCCCGGCCCGCAAAGACAAAAACGTGCATTGCCGCCTCGCCAGCGATGTCGCCGACCCGCAGTCGGGTCAGACCGTCGCCAGCCTCAGCTTCGTGACCGAAGTCGACAAAGACAAGAAGTCGAGCCAGGTGATGATCGTGAACGTCCCGTTGGGCGTCGCGCTCGAACCCGGCCTCGGCGTCAAGCTCGGCACCGACACTAAGGCGGCCGCGTACAAGACCTGCCTCGAAGGCGGTTGCGTCGCGGTTATTCCGGCCAATGACGATCTTATAAAGACGGTCGCCGAAACGACCGACGCGAGCGTCGTGGTCGCCGGTCTCGACAACAAGTCGGTTTCGAGTCCGTTCTCGACCAAAGGCTTCGCCGAAGCGCGCAAGGCCTATACGAGTTTTGAAGCCAAGCGTACTAACTGGTGGTGGAGGCTGTGGTCATGAAATCGCTCCGTATTTTTATGGCTTTTGCCGCCGTCCTCCTGGCCGCT
>JAATGK010000187.1 GCA_015654715.1 Alphaproteobacteria bacterium | reverse complement strand
GCGGTTTCGGGCCTGGTCGCCAACAGCATCGGCGAGACGTTCCCGTGGGGGACGCTGATCATCAACGTCACCGGCTCGTTCCTCATCGGCTTTTTCTTTACCCTGACCTCTCCGGACGGGCGAGTGATGGTCTCCGGCGGCACCCGCCAGTTCGTGATGACCGGCTTCTGCGGCGGCTACACCACCTTCTCCTCGTTCTCGCTGCAGACCCTCAACCTGATCCGCGACGGCGAGTGGCTGGCGGCGGGCGGCAATATCCTCGGCTCGGTGACGCTGTGCATGCTGGGGGTGTGGCTGGGATCGGTCACGGCGAGCCTCATCAATCAGCTCAAGGGAGCGTGATATGACCAAGCTGCCTTCCGACGCAAAACTCCTGCGCATCTTCATCGGCGAGGCCGCCCGCTTCGACGGCCGTCCGCTTTATGAAGCCATCGTGCTCAAAGCGCGCGAGATGGGACTGCATGGCGCCACCGTGCTGCGCGGCCCGATGGGCTTCGGCAAATCGAGCCGCCTGCACACGGCGAAAATCCTCCGGCTGTCGGCCGACCTGCCGCTGGTGATCGAAATCGTCGATTCCGAGGAAAAGATCGACAGCTTCTGGCCAGTAATCGAACCAATGATGGGCTCCGGCCTGGTGACTCTCGAGAAGGTCACGGTGCTGCGCTACGGCATCGAAGATCTCACCAAACCGGCAAAGCCCCTGGCGGTATAAGGGAAACCACGTCTCTCGCGGCGGGTGCATATCCTGTAGCATACGGCACTCTGGGTCCTATGAGGCTATGCCGTTGAGCACCAAAGACGTCGAGACATATCCCAAAGCGACCGTCAGCAAGCCGTTCGTCGAACGCGAAAGGGACAAGTACCTCCACGCCGGGGCCAAGGCCTGCGAGATCACCGAGACCGGTACGACCTGGGTCCTGACGACGGTGTGGCCGGATTAGTTTTGGCTATTGTTAAGCGGCCAGCGCGCCGGCGTGACCGAGTTTACGGGCGGCTGCGCGCCCCGCCGCGATGATGGTATCGACGCGATAATCCCAGCGATGCGCCGCCGTTGCCGCTTTTTGCCCGGCTTCAGCCATGGCGAACAAAGCCTCGGGATCGCGCAGTAACGCCGCAATTCCGGCCAGGTCTTCCTCAAGCGACATCCAACGAAACAACGCGATATCGCGACCCGGAACAAAGGCGCTCTCGTAAAAACTGGTGCGATCGCACGCCACGGCGGCACCGCCGAGCATCGCACTCAGCGGCCGCTCATGACTGCCCTCGCCGAAATTGCCGCTGAGGCTGAAGGCCAGGCGCGACTGGCGCATCAGCCGCAGGCATTCGGCGATCTCGACCGGACCGCGATTGTCGACTCCCGGCACGCCATCCCATTGATTGCCCACGACGGTGAACGGCAGACCGACTTTTCGGGCGGCGGCCAAAAAGCGCTGACGGCGCTCGCAGCGCACAGCCTCCTGCACCAACACGGTCAGCAGACGAACTTGCCAAAAGGCGTTGCGCTCCGCCGCGCCGAGCGACGGGCTGTTGGGATCGATCCCGCAAGCCGTCAGAACGGAATCCACCGCTTCAAGGGGGGAAATCCATTCGGTCGCGAGCGCCATATCGACGGCCGTCTGAAACAGCGTGCGCACATGCTCCGGCAAAGCCGTCCAGCCGGCACGGTTGGGGCGATAGTTCGTCCCCGCAAACAGCACCGCAATCGGCCGCTCTGCCGCCCACTCGGCCGCCGTCGCAGGCATCACTGCAGGCTCGCCCAAGCCGCCATGCGGGCAAAAGCCCAGATAAGCAAAGTGGTTCTCGCCGAACAGGGCGTCGACCATGCGGATATGGCTGCGGTCCACCAGCAGCACCGCCGTCTCGGGCGGTATGTTGCGGAACCGCTCGACGAAATTCAGCGGGTAATCGACGTATTCGAGGACATACGGGGCCTTGGTAAGATCGGCAACTGTGTGACCCGCGTCGTCATGATATTCGGAAAAGGCATTGACGGAAAAAACGAGATCCAGCGGACCAGCCCCCATCAGGGCGCGCGGAAAATCCACCAGCAGATCACACTTTTCCGGAAAATCCAGAACCTGGGCATCCCAGCCGCGCCGTGCAAATCCCGCGGCAATCTCGTCGACAAAATCGCGCAGAACGCCGTACTGGCTCTGCCCCTTCAACAAGGCGACGCGCATATGTCTCTCCCGGCGGTTGGACGACGGTAGGATATTAATGGTTTCCAGATCGTGAACGCAGCGGCGGGGCGGTCATTCCCCGCTCTTCTTCGCCCGCAGTTTGGCCCAGTAATCGAGGCGTTTGGCGATCTCGCGTTCGAAGCCGGTTTCCTTCGGATGATAGAGGCTCTCGCGCGTCATCTCGTCGGGAAAATAGTTCTGGCCGGAAAAACCGTCTTCGGCATCGTGGTCGTATTGATAGCCGGCACCATAACCGAGGTTCTTCATCAACTTGGTCGGCGCATTGAGAATGTGGGCCGGAGGCATCAGCGAGCCATGTTCGGCCGCCAAGCGCTTGGCGGCGCCGAGCGCCTTATAGACGGCATTCGATTTCGGCGCTGTCGCCAGATAGATCACACATTGCGCCAGCGCGATCTCGCCTTCAGGGCTGCCAAGAAAATCGTAATAGTCCTTGGCGGCGAGCGCCTGCACCATGGCCTGCGGATCGGCGAGACCGATGTCTTCCACCGAGGCGCGGACCAGACGGCGAGCGATGAACAGCGGCGCCTCGCCGCCCGCCAGCATGCGCGCCAGCCAATACAGCGCCGCATCGGGATCGGAACCGCGGATCGATTTGTGCAGCGCCGAAATGATGTTGTAATGCTCCTCGCGGCTCTTATCGTAGAGCGGCGCGCGCTTCTGCACCGCCTCCACCAGCGCCGCGGAATCCAGCGGCTTGACGACCTTGAGCGACGCCGTTTCCTCGGCCAGGTTGAGCAGGTAACGCCCGTCGCCATCGGCCATCGCCTTGATCGTATCGCGGGCGTCATCGGTGAGCGGCAGCTTCTCGCCGTAATGGGCTTCGGCGCGCTGGAGCAAAGTTTCGAGCGCGGCGTCATCGAGGCGGCGCAGGACGAGCACCTGGGTGCGGGAGAGCAAGGCACCGTTGAGTTCGAAGGACGGGTTTTCGGTGGTGGCGCCGACGACGATGACGGTTCCGTCCTCCATCACCGGCAGGAACGAATCCTGCTGGCTGCGGTTGAAGCGGTGAATCTCGTCGATGAACAACAGCGTGCCCTGCCCGACGCGGCGGCGCTGGCGGGCGGCCTCGAAGGATTTCTTCAGATCGGAGACGCCGGAAAAAACCGCTGACAACTGCTCGAAATGCAGGTTGAAGGCGGACGACAACAGACGCGCAATGGTGGTCTTGCCGGTGCCGGGCGGACCCCAGAACACGATCGAATGCGGCCGGTTCGCCGCCACCATCCGCCCGATCGGACCCTCAGGGCCGATGATGTGATCCTGACCGACAACCTCGGCCAATGTTTTCGGGCGCAGCCGGTCGGCCAACGGCCGCGGCGCACCGTCATCAAGGCCAGCAGATTGGAAGAGATCGGGCATGAAGACAGTCTACAGCGAATAGGGAATAGCGAATAGCGAGTAGGGACAAGTTGTTCCAGACCCCCTATTCGCTACTCCCCATTCGCTATTCGCTTGTTTCTCACCCATCCACCGTCAGGCTCAGCCGGCGGCCGGCGCGGTCGATGACGAGGTCCCAATGGCCGTGAGCGCCGTCGAGCAGGCTTCTGAGCTGGCCGACGTCGCCGACATTCTTCCCATTGACCGAGCGGACGACGTCACCCGGCGCAAAACCGTAGCGGGCGGCGAAGCCGTTGCCGGAAACCGACCGCACGACCACACCCCTGGCAAACAGGTTCATCTGCAAATCGAGGGCAACGGCGGGCGACAGATTCTCCACCCGCGCACCAGCGAGCGGGTTGCGGCCGCCGAGGGTGGTGGAATTGCGGCTCGGGCTTTCCGGCGGCAGCGCCAGCTTCAGCGTCACCTCGCGCCAGTGACCGTCCGACACCACTTTCGCCTTCACGCTGTCACCGGCCTTGTGCGTGGCGACCCGGTAATTGAGCGACTGCATGTCGTCGACATCGGCACCATCCACCGACACGATCACGTCGCCGGTGTGCAAACCCGCCTGCGCCGCCGGACCGTTCGGATAAACGGTTTTCAAAAGCACGCCTTGCGGGCGGCCCAATTTCATCGCGTTGGCGATTTCGCTGGTTACGGGTTGGCCGTCGGCGCCGATCCACGGGAAGCGGATCGCACCCGTGGCCGCACCTTCCACCACGCGCCGCGCCAGATTGGCCGGAATGGCGAAACCGATGCCGATATTGCCGCCCGACGGTGACAGAATGGCGGTGTTGATGCCGGCCAGCCTGCCGTCGGTCGTCACCAGCGCGCCGCCGGAATTGCCCGGATTGATGGCGGCATCGGTCTGAATGAAAAATTGATAGTTGGAGGCGTCGGCACTGGCGCGCGCCAGAGCCGAAACAATGCCCATGGTCACCGTCTGGCCGACCCCGAACGGATCGCCGATGGCAAGCACGACGTCGCCGACCTGCAAGGCGTCGGAATTGCCGAATTCGATTGCCGGCAGACGCTCGCCTTTGGTGTCGATCTTGAGCACGGCAAGATCGGTGCGCGGATCGGCGAGCTGCACCTTGGCCTTAAACTCGCGCTTGTCATTGAGCGACACGACGATGTCCTGGCCGCCCTGGATGACGTGGTTGTTGGTAAGGATGAGGCCGTCGCCGCGCACAATCACGCCCGACCCCAGCGACTGTTGCACCCGCTTCTGCTGCTGCGTATTGAGGCCGAAGAAGCGCTGAAAAAACGGATCGTTGAAGAACGGATTGATAGGCGTCTGCACGACGCTGCGCGAATAGACATTGACCACGGCGGGTGCGATGCGCCGCACCACCGGCGCGAAGGTGAGCTGGACCTGGCGCATTTCGCGCGGCATTTCGCGGCTCGGCGCCAGCGTCTCGGCGGCCGGAACCGGCTTCTTGGCCGTCGCGGCCGGCGCTGTGACCGTATAGAGCGCGCCTGCCAAAAGGGCGAACGCGGCGACCCCAATCAATCCGCTGCGATACATTTTCACTGCCTCCATGACCCACGCCACGATCGCCCCCGATCGGTCCGCAATCCCCCGGCCACGATTATTGCGCATGCTGGCGCCCTCGCCTAGTTACGCAAAAGCAAACGTGTTGCTGAAATGACAAAGGGCGCCCCGTTACCGGGCCGCCCTCGTCTGAAAACGCGCGAAATCACGCAAACTTTACGCTTCCGCGGCTTCGTCGTCCGCCGTCAACACCGGACCGGAGTCCTTGCCCTTGGCTTCCGGATCGCGGTCGATGAATTCGATGATCGCGAGCGGAGCGTTGTCGCCGAAGCGGAAACCCGCCTTCAACACGCGGGTATAGCCGCCCGGACGGGTCGCATAGCGCGGCCCGATCACATCGAACAGCTTCTTGACCTGGGCGATGTCGCGAACCTGGGAAATCGCCAAGCGACGGGCGAACACATCGGCAGTGCCGCGCCGCGACAGGGTCACCAGCTTCTCCATCACCGGGCGAATTGCTTTCGCCTTGGGCAGCGTGGTCGTGATCTGCTCGTGCTTGATCAACGCGGCCATCATGTTCGCAAACATGGCGGTGCGGTGGGATGCCGTAACGTTGAGCTTCCGGCCGGAATTGCGATGGCGCATTTTTCTCTACCTTCAAAAACAAACCGCCCTCGCCCCGGCGTGGGGCGAGAGCGAATAGCTATTAGTACTGATCCTCGTACCGCTTGGCGAGGTCTTCGATGTTTTCCGGCGGCCAGCCCGGCACTTCCATGCCGAGATGCAGGCCCATCTGCGCCAAGACTTCCTTGATTTCGTTGAGCGACTTGCGGCCGAAGTTCGGCGTGCGCAGCATTTCGGCTTCGGTCTTCTGAACGAGGTCGCCGATATAGACGATGTTGTCGTTCTTGAGACAGTTGGCCGAACGCACCGACAGCTCGAGCTCGTCGACCTTCTTGAGGAAGGCCGGATTGAAGGCGAGGTCCGGAATGGTCTCGGTGGCCTGCTCCTTGCGCGGCTCCTCGAAATTCACGAACACGTTGAGCTGGTCCTGCAGGATGCGCGCGGCGTAAGCGAGCGAGTCGTCCGGCGTCACCGCCCCATTGGTCTCGATGGTCATGGTCAGCTTGTCGTAGTCGAGGATCTGGCCCTCGCGGGTGT
>JAATGK010000181.1 GCA_015654715.1 Alphaproteobacteria bacterium | reverse complement strand
CCGGTGCATTCCAGCGCGATGTCGACGTCCAGCGCCTTGTGCGGCAGCTCGGCCGGGTCGCGCACCGCGGTCACCTTCACCTTGTGGCCGGCGGCGACGATGTGATCGCCGTCGACGGTCACATTGGCGGGAAAGCGGCCATGCACCGAGTCGTAGCGCAGCAGATGCGCGTTGGTCTCGACGGGGCCGAGATCGTTGGCCGCGACGACTTCGATGTCGCGCCGCCCGCTTTCCACGATGGCGCGGAATACGAGGCGCCCGATGCGGCCGAAACCATTGATTGCGACACGGATGGCCATGCTTCTTCTCCCAACAATCTTGCCGCCCCAGCCCTGGGGAGGCCGCTCAGTTCTTCGCCTTCAGCGCCTCTTTCGCGGCCGCGGCGACGGCCTCCGGCGTCAGGCCGAAATGCTTGTACACATCCTTATACGGTCCGCTCGCACCGAAACCATGCATTCCGACAAAGCGGCCATGCGGCCCGATATCGCGGTCCCAGCCCTCGCGCACGCCGGCCTCGACCGCGACCTTAACCGTATGCTTGCCGAGCACCGCTTCACGATCCGTTGCCGATAATTGCTCGAACAGGCTCCAGGCGGGCAGCGACACGACGCGCGTGGCGATCCCCTCCTTGCCCAGCAGGTCGCGCGCTTCCATCGCCAGGCTCACTTCCGATCCGGTCGCCAGCAAGCTCACTTTCGCACCCTCGGCGCCGGCAATCTCATAGCCGCCCTTCGCGGTCAGGTTTTCCGCGCCGGCGGAGCGCAGCGTCGGCACATCCTGGCGCGAGAAGACCAGAAGGCTCGGGCCGCTTGTATGATTGAGCGCAATCTCCCACGCCTCCGCCGTCTCGACCGCATCGGCGGGGCGGATGACGAGAAGGTTCGGGATCGCGCGCAGCGCCGCCAGATGCTCGACCGGCTGGTGCGTCGGCCCGTCCTCGCCGACGCCGATCGAATCGTGGGTCATCACGAAGACGACGCGGATGCCCATCAGCGCCGCCAAACGGATCGAGTGGCGGCAGTAGTCGGAGAACACCAGGAAGGTGCCGCCGTAAGGCACGATGCCGCCGTGCAGGGCGAGGCCGTTCATGGCCGCCGCCATGGCATGTTCGCGGATGCCCCAATGGATGTAGCGGCCGGAGAAATCCTCCGGCGTGATGTCCTTGAGATCCTTGGTCTTGGTATTGTTCGACGGCGTCAGATCGGCCGAACCGCCGATGGTCAGCGCCCAATTGGCGTTGATCGCGTCGAGCGCCATTTCCGACGCCTTGCGGGTGGCGACGGCGGGCTTTTCGGCACTCGCCTTTTTCTTCACCGCATTGAGGGCCTCAAGCACGGCCGACGGCACCTCGGCGGCCTGGGCCGTTTCGAATTCGGTCTTTTTGGGCGAAGCATTCTTCCGCGCTTCCCAGGCCTTGCGGGCGTCCGCGCCGCGCTTGCCGATGCCCCGCCATTCGGCGACGAGATTCTCGGGCACGAAGAACGGCTCCAGCGACGGCCAGCCGAGATTCTTTTTGGTGGCGAGCACTTCATCGGGACCGAGCGCTTCGCCATGCGCCTTGGAGGTACCGGCCTTCTTGGGCGAGCCGAAGCCGATGGTCGTGCGGCAGGCGATCAACACCGGCTTGTCGCTCGATTGCGCCCAAGTCAGCGCTTCCGCGACTTCATCGGCGTTTTGGCCGTCGATGCGGCGTGTCGCCCAGGCGGCGGCTTCGAAGCGTTTGATCTGATCGGTCGAATCCGACAGCGAGGTGGCACCGTCGATGGTGATGCGGTTGTCGTCAAAGAGCACGATGAGTTTGTTCAGTTTCAGATGACCGGCGAGCGAAATAGTTTCATGGCTGATGCCTTCCATCAGATCGCCGTCGCCGCAGAACACATAGGTCTTGTGATCGACCAGTTCGTCGCCGAAGCGCGCATTGACGATCCTCTCGGCGATCGCCATGCCGACGGCATTGGCGAGGCCCTGACCGAGCGGTCCGGTAGTGGTCTCGATGCCCGGCAGTGCGCCGTATTCGGGATGGCCGGCGCAGGGGCTTTCGAGCTTGCGGAATGCCTTGAGGTTGTCGAGCGTGATCTTGGGATAGCCGGTCAGATAGAGCAGCGAATAGAGCAGCATCGAACCATGGCCGCCCGACAGCACGAAGCGGTCGCGATCCGGCCAGTTCGGCGCCGCGGCGTCGAATTTCAGGAATTTCGAGAACAGCACGGTGGCCACATCGGCCATGCCGAGCGGAAGGCCGGGATGACCGGAATTGGCGGCCTGCACGCCGTCCATCGCAAGGACGCGGATGGCATTGGCCAAAAGGCGCGTGTGATCCTGGAAATTGGTGCCCGCCGGGGCGGAGGTGCTGCTCATCGGATACCTTCTCTGGTCGTTTTTTTGTCTATGGTAGCGTTACCGTAGCGCCTTTGTGAGACCCGCTACGAAAGCCGTCAAGTCCGGAACCGGGTACAGCCCCACGGGCGCCCGGACGGCCCCCACTACCGGACGGAGTATGGGCTGACCGCACCAAAACGCCTGGTGCGGCGGAACGTCGGATATGACCGCAGGTTTTGTGCATTGGCGGCCTGAAAGAGCCTTGGGGTTTTGCCCTTAGTCGGCAAGGCTTAAACGAGCCTTTCGCGGGGCCGTCAAGCTCTTCCCACAGGAACAATTGCACCGCCGCGTTGACCGTCGTTCCGGCGCGTGTCTAAGGTCGGATAAGGCCTTGCACGAGTTTGGAGAGTTTTGAGAGGAGGCGCCATGAGCAGATTGGAATTGGCCGCGGAGCGGCTGGCCAAGGCTCTGGATATATTGGAAGAAGCCGCCCAGCCGCTGCTCAAGGCGCGTGAATCGGCCGCGGCGGCGGAAGCCAAAGTCACGCGTCTCGACGCCGAGCGCGAAAATCTCGTGACGCGGGTGGCAGCCTTGGAAGACGACGCCCGTTCGCTCACCGGTCTGACCGAGGAAGTCGAAGGCCGGCTCGACGGTGCCATCGCCGAAATTCGTGAGGCGCTGGGACGATAAACTTGCCCCAACAGGGCGCTGTCCAAAGCTGACAACGCTGGCGCTGAGGCGGATTCGGAGGTTTCTATGCCCCTCGTCAATGTGATGGTGAACGGCCGGGCCTACACGATCGCCTGCGACGACGGCGAAGAAGGCCACCTCAAAACCCTGGCCGAAGAAGTCGATTCCAAGGTTCAGGAACTTTTGGGTTCGGTCGGACAGGTCGGCGATCAGCGCTTGATCCTGATGGCGGCCTTGCTGCTGGCCGATGAACTCCACGCCGCCAACGCCCAGCTTGAGGCGGCCAAAGAGGAGCTGGCGGCCGAACGCGGCGCCCACGATGAAGCCAGCGGGCGGGTGGAGGAATCCGAGAGCCTCGCCGCCGATGTGCTGGAAAACGCCGTCAAGCGCATCGAAGACATCGCGGCAAAACTCAAGGTGGCGTGAAGTCTTAGGCGCAACTGGCAACGGGCCTTGGGGTGTTCTATGATTTCGCCCATAATAGCCAAACCCGGACCTACTCGAGAGTGCGCTCAAACCGACGACGCCGACTATCTGGCCGCCGTCGATGAAGGCTTGGCCGACGCCAAGGCCGGGCGCGTCGTGCCCTACGAGAAGGTCCGGCGCTGGCTGCTTTCTTGGGGTAGCGACAAAGAGCTCCCATAGACGGCTGCGCTAGCTAGAACCGCAGTCGTGATGAACAAGAGGCAAGGCTGCCGGTGGGGGAGCCTCACGTTCATGCAAGTTGTTTATACCCGCCGCGCTCTGCGTGATCTGTCCACTATCCACACCTACATTGCGGCCGATAACCCAGCCTTGGCCTCCCGCATGGCCGTTGAACTGGTGGCCGCCTGCGACCGGCTCGAATAGTTTCCCGAATGTAGTCGGTCCGGTCGAAGGCGTGGCACGCGTGAACTTACGACCGTTTGGCCCTATGTGATCGTCTACAAGATCACTCGTGAGCAGATTGAAATTCTTGCGATCTGGCACAGTGCTCAGCGACGGCGGTGACGTTCCTACTGCATCGAAGATATTGCGGCGGCGGCGTAGCCGGCTCAGGCGAGGCCGGGTGGCCGGTTGTGGTTTGGCTCTGGCGGCGCGCCGTGCGGGAGCTCTCCACCGGCGAGCGGCCGGAAAAGAATTTGTTCCGCCAGTTTTTCGATGCTGACGGTGCCGAGCGGTGTACCCACGTGCCGATTCCGCACCAGCATGGCGCGCGCTTTCCTGTTTCCGATCAACAGATGCAAGCTATCTTCGCGGGTGGTGCCTTCTTCGATCCAGAAGCACTCAAGGCCTGGTATCGCATCGGCGTATTGCACCGCCGCTCCGGCCGTCGTTTGCGCCCTGGCATGCTGCATGTTCTCGTCGATGGCGTCCCAGAACTTGTCTTCGTACGTCTCGTTGAGCAGCGCAAGATACGCCGCATTGCCGCGATCCATGATCTGGTTGCGGAAAACCTTGTAGTCCTGCAGGGCGTGGAAGCGTTCTTTGGCGGAGATGAAACATACGGCGTTGATCGCCGGCGCCGGACAGCAGGAACCGCAGGCCGCGATCCTGTCCGTGATCTGCTGGTGCCAGCGCTCCAAAGCCTCGATCTGCTCGCGCAGGGATTCGATCGTGTATCGTCCCGCATTGGTGCTGTTGATCTGGCGCAGGGTGATCATCCACTCGTCGGCTTTCTCCGATCCTTCGCGGACGTTGTGGTAGTCGTATGTGGTCTCGCTATGCCGCAGCCGCGGTTGCGGTATGAAACCAACCTTGTCGGCATCGACGCCCGTGTCGGTGGTCGCATCGGCCTTCAGCCCGTCCAGCACGCGCTCGGCGAACTTGATCCGGTCGTCGCGCAGGCTCGAAACGAAGAGCGCCGTTGTGAGCCCGGCAACCGCCGCCACCAGCATGTTGGCCGTGACGATGCTGAACGGCGCCTTCATCCAGCCCCGCATCGCCTGGTCGAAGACGACAAACAGAAGCGGGGCGAGCGCCGACAGCAAAAGCACGCAAAGCAGGTAGAAAAGCGCGACCGGAAGGTGGCGCTGGAGCGGGGCAAGCCGGTTGCCCCAACGCTGCCGCCAGCGATGGCGGTCCTTTTTCCAACGCCGAAAGCCCGTTGCCACGTCAGAACAGAAATACCGCACACGACAGTAGAATTCGTCGAGGCAGCGCAGCAGCCAGGCGACGAGGCGCCAAACGACCGCAAGGCCCGCCGCAATCGCCAGTACATACAGCATGTTGCTGGATGTCATTCCCCGCCCCCAGGCCCCAGCCAAGGTCCTTATCGGGTAACCTTACCACTTATGCGGTAATCTGCCAGGCGTGCGTAGTTCTGCTTACACGGCGTCATGGCTAATACGTTGCGGGGAGCGTGAGACCCCCCTACAGTGATTTCGGACAGGTACTGCCTCGCGCGTCAGGATAGCGACACCCAGGGGCCTTAATGATACTCACCGGGAGCTGTCCCTGACCGGGGCCGTGGCCTCGGACAAACGGCGCCCACCTGCACAAGCAGGCCCGTGAGGTTCCAAATCCAACGGCGTAGGCGGTCCTGTCCACTTACTTTCCTTCCTGCTCCCCCCGATGACCGACAAAACCGAATTGCGCCGCAAGGCCGAAGCCCATCGCAAAACGCTGGCGACCCCCGGCCATGCCGCGGCGCTGGCGGCGTATGCGGACGCGTTGGAAATTGCGCCCGAGGCGGTGGTGGCGGGCTACGCAGCGTTTCGCGACGAAGCCGATCCGCGCTTGCTGCTGCTGGCGCTGGCGGCCCGCGGCCATCCGCTCGCCTTACCGGCGATGATTGGCAAAGCGCAGCCGCTCCGGTTCCAGCGCTGGTGCGAGGGTGATGCCTTGGTGATGCATCCTTACGGCGTCGCCGAGCCGCATCCAGATAGCGCCGTGGTGGTCCCGTCGGTGCTGCTGGTGCCGCTGCTCGCGTTCGATGCTCAAGGCTCCCGGCTCGGTTATGGCGGCGGCTATTACGATCGCACGCTGGCGGCGTTGCGCACTGCCGGGCGGGTTTGCGCCATTGGCATCGCTTATGCCGGCCAGGAACTGCCGGCGGTGCCGCACGGCGCCCACGACGAGCGCCTCGACGGCGTGCTGACCGAAAACGGCCTCATGCAGTTTGGTTCGTAAAGCTTACTGAAAATTGATGGCCCCCCTAATCGTCATGGCCGGGCTTGACCCGGCTATCCAGACTTTTTCTCGACATCGCGGATGCTCGCCGAATGGATGGCCGCCTCAAAGGCGGCCATGACGGATAGAATCTGGAATTTGACCGTTGGTATTACAGTACACCGATTGCGGCGAGATCGCGCTTCAACTGATCGACGCCGGTGAACGGCGCCGCCGTCATGCCGATGGCGCGTGCGGCTTCGATGTTGACTGGATTGTCGTCGGTGAAGAAGCATTCGGACGCCGGCACACCCAGCCGTTCGATCATCAACCGGTAGATGGCGGGATTGGGCTTGGTGAGGTGCTCTTCGCAACTGATCACCATGGTATCGAACAGCCGCGCGAGGTCGTGTTTTTCCATGATCTGGCGCAGGAACGGGCGCATCGCGTTCGACAGCAGCGCGACGGTGGTGCGGCCACGCAAACTTTCGATCAGGGCCACCATTTCGGCGTCGATCTTGACGCAGCCCCAGAACGCGGCATCGAGATCGGCAGGCGCCAGACCGGTGCGCTGCGACAGATGCTCCAGCACTTGCGGCAGATCGATTTCGCCGAGGTCGGCGCGCTCCACCACGCTGGCTTTATATTCGATGGCGGCTTCTGCCGACATGTAGCGCGGCAGCACGAAGGGCGCAATTTCGGAACAGATCACGCCGAAAAAATCAAAAACGATGGCCTGCATGGTCCTTTCCCGGTTTGCGCATGCATCCCTACCAGATCAGCAGCGCCAGGCGATAGCGAACCTTCGCCATATGGTCGCAGTTTGTGACGTGGGCGCCACATCCGGACCGCATCTCCAGGTGGCTGGCCTGCGCGCATGAATATGCTATGACGGTTTCATGCGCATTCTCTTTATTGGCGATATCATCGGACGTCCCGGACGGGATGTGGTGGTCCACGAGTTGCCCCGGCTGAAGGCTCAACTCACTCCCGACTTCATTATCGCCAATGGCGAAAATGCGGCGGGCGGCTTCGGGCTGACGCGCAGCGTCGCCGACGAGCTGTTCGGAGCGGGCGTCGATTGCCTCACCACCGGCAATCATTGGGACGATCAGCGCGAGATCTTGAATTTCATCGACGATGAAGACCGCATCCTGCGTCCGCGCAATTACCCGCCTGGCGTGCCGGGCAAAGGCGCCGGGCTCTACGAGACCCGCAGCGGCCAGCGCGTGCTGGTGCTGAACCTGATGGGCCGGGTGTTCATGGATGCGCTCGACGATCCTTTCGCCGCCGCCGAACACGAACTTGGCGCTTGTCCGCTCGGCGAGGGCGCCGATGCGGTGGTGATCGACATTCACGCCGAAGCGACCTCGGAGAAAATGGCGATGGGCCATTTCTGCGACGGCCGCGCCAGCGCCGTGATCGGCACCCATACCCATACGCCCACCGCTGATGCGCAAGTGCTGCCGGGCGGCACCGCTTATCTGACCGATGCCGGCGGCTGCTGCGATTACGATTCGGTGATCGGCATGGATAAATACGAGCCGGTGCAACGCTTCATCCGCAAGATGCATGGCGGCCGCTTCAGCCCTGCGATGGGCCCGGCGACGCTGTGCGGCGCGTTTGTGGAAACCAACGCCAAGGGTCTCGCCACCCGCATCGACATGATCCGCGTCGGCGGCAGGCTGCAACAGGCGCTGCCGGAAATTCCCTAACGTTGTCATCCCGGCCAAGCGTCCGAAGCGGAAGCGTAGGATGCGTAGAGCCGGGACCTACCCAGCCATAATCCAGATTTCCGAGTGGGTCCCAGGTCTCACAGTCTCCGCTTCGCTGCGCCTGATCGCCCGGGATGACAGTTTTGTTTTCATTGTCGGCCGCACCTGTCTCGCGCTAAATTTTCCCGCCGTCTTTTGCGAGGTCTCTTCATGGAATACCGCCAACTTGGCCGTTCGGGTTTGAAAGTTCCGGCGTTGACGCTGGGTACCGCCACGTTTGCCGGGCGCGGCGAATTTTTCGGCGCTTGGGGCGCGACCGACGTAGCGGAAGCCAAGCGTATGGTCGACATTTGCCTCGAGGCCGGCGTCACTATGTTCGACTCTGCGGATGGTTATTCGAGCGGCGGCGCCGAAGAGGTTCTGGGAGCCGCGCTCAAAGGCCGCCGCGATCAGGTTCTGATTTCCACCAAGGCGACGTTTCCCACCGGCGAAGGCCCCAATGAGGTCGGCTCCTCGCGCTATCATTTGACCCGCGCCGTGGAAGCCTCGCTGAAGCGCCTCGGCACCGATCATATCGATCTCTTCCAGCTCCACGGTTTCGATGCGCTGACCCCGCCGGAAGAAGTGCTGGCAACCCTCGACAATCTCGTGCGCGCCGGGAAGATTCTCTATCTCGGCGTTTCGAATTTCTCCGCCTGGCATCTAATGAAGGCGCTCGCCGTCGCCGACCGCTACGGCTACACCCGCTATGTCGCGCATCAGGCTTATTACTCGCTGGTCGGGCGCGATTATGAAAACGAGTTGATGCCGCTCGGTCTCGATCAAGGCGTCGGGGCGGTGGTGTGGAGCCCGCTCGGTTGGGGCCGTCTGACTGGAAAAGTCCGCCGCGGTGCGCCGCTGCCGCAAGTCAGTCGCTTGCACAAGACCGCGGATATGGGGCCGCCGGTGCCGGACGACTATCTTTATAAAGTGGTCGACGCGCTCGATGAGGTCGCCAAGGAAACCGGCAAAACCGTGCCGCAGATTGCGCTCAACTGGCTGCTGTCGCGCCCTAGCATCGCCACGGTGGTGATCGGCGCCCGCAACGAGCAGCAGCTTAAGGACAATCTCGGCGCCGTCGGCTGGAACCTGACCAAGGAACAGATCGCCAAGCTCGACGCGGCGAGTGCTACGCCACTCGCTTATCCCTATTGGCACCAGCGCGACACCTTCCTGACGCGCAATCCGCCGCCGGTGTGATCAGCGTTTGGAGCGCTGCGCCGCCAGTTCCTTGTTGAAGGCGGCTTCGCTCGCGGCGACGTAGCGCGGCAGCGCGCCCGGATCGATGAACGGATTGGGGGCGCCCGGCTTGGCCCGTGCTGCGCGGGCGATTTCATCCGCCAAGTCCTGGTGCTCCGTGAGCAGAACGTCGGCCTTGATGGTTTCCAGCCAGGCGAAACTTTTGCGATAGTCTGCGATGATTCCTTTGTACTCCGGCACGTCCAGCAATGGATTGCCGCCGGTGGACGTCGAACTGGCGAACAGCACGGCATAGCTTTTGCCGCCGTCTTTGACCATCATGGTCCAACTGGTGGCGCCGGGGGTATGACCGGCGGTGCGATGGGCGGTGAGGCTCGTGCCGCCGAGGCTGATCGTGTCGCCGTCGTGGACGGTACGATCGACCTTGACCGGCGCCGTGGGCACCAACCGGCTGGGGCCGAACGGAATATGCCCGGATTCGAGATACGGCTTATCCTCCGCCATCGCCACGATTTTGGCGCCGGTATCGCGTTGCAGCGCCGCAAGGCCGCCGACGTGGTCGAAATGGGCGTGACCGGCGAAGAGAAACTTGACGTCGCTAAGCCTGAAGCCGAGGCGTTCGATGTTGGCCTCGATCTCGGGAACGCTTTCGGGCAGGCCCTGATCGATCAGGATAACGCCGTCCGGCGTGGCGATCAGATGGACCGAAAGGCTCGCCGTACCGGCATAGTAAATGTTAGCGATGATGTGAAACGGCGCCGCAGGCTTGTTCCAGGCGATGCGCTCTTGCGCAAACGGCAGGTCGGCGGCGGCGGCCGTAAAGCCGAACCACGCGGCGGCAAGAACGGCGATGGCGATGCGTTTCATGTCCCCCTCTCGGCAAAAGCGGCGGCAGGACTATAGCCGTCTTCTTCCCAAAGAAAACGGGCGCGGGGGATGCCCGCGCCCTTCAAGTTCGGGAGGAGAAGGAATAGAGAGAAAAACTCAGCCGCCTTGCGGCGTGGAGGGTTCGGCGTCTTCGCCGTCAAGCGTTGCGGCAACCGCATGCACCACCGCGGCGATGCGGACCGCGGCTTGAATTTGTTCGGTGGTCATGCCGGCGGCGCGCAATACTTTTTCATGGCTGTCGATGCACATGCCGCAGCCGTTGATGGCCGAAACGGCAAGGCACCACAGCTCGAAATCGGCCTTATCGACGCCGGGCTTGGCGATCACGTTCATGCGCAGCTTGGCGGGAAGCGTCTTGTAGTCGGGCGCCGAGGCCAGGTGCAGGAAGCGGTAATAGATGTTGTTCATGCCCATGATCGCAGCGGCGGCGCGCGCGGCGGTCAGCGCTTCGGGCGAAAGCTTTGGTGCGAACTCGCCGAAAATGGCGTTGGTGGTCGCTTTGTGGCGCGAGGCCAGCGCGCAAGCGATGAAAGTTCCGGCGCGTTGCTGCTCGCTTAGCAGCGTCTCCGACGCCAGTGACGAGAGATTGAGCTTCAGGTCGCGCGCGTACTCCGGCAACAGCTCTTTCAGGATTTCGATCGACATGAGATTGGACCTAGGTTCTGGGAAAATAAACCCCGCCGGCAGGAGGGGGGCTGATACCGGCGGGGCTCACTTTGGGTCTGGCCGAGGGGAGGGGAAACAACGGCAAGGCCCGGGGTGTTCAACGAACTACGGTAAAGATCAAGCCGCCTTGATGACGTCGTCGCCCTTGTTCCAGTTGCAGGGGCAGAGTTCGTCCGTCTGCAGAGCATCGAGCACGCGCAGGACTTCCTGCGGGTTACGGCCGACGCTCATGTCGGTGACGTAAGCGAAGCGGATGATGCCTTCCGGATCGACGAGGAACGTCGCGCGCTTGGCAACGCCCGCTTCCTCGTCCAGAACGCCGAGCGCAGTGGCAAGCTTGTGGTTGTTGTACGCCAGCATGGCGAACGGCAAGGTCTTCAGATCGGGGTGGTTGTTGCGCCAGGCGAGGTGAACGTATTCGCTATCGGCCGATACGCCATAGATGACGGTGTCGCGATCCTTGAAGTCGCCATTCAGTTTGCCGAAGCCGGCGATCTCGGTCGGGCAGACGAAGGTGAAGTCCTTTGGCCAGAAGAAAACGAGTTTCCACTTGCCGGAATCCGACTTTTCAGTGATGTCGGTGAACGCAGTCTTGGGATCGGTTGTAACGACGGCCTTAACGGAGAAGGACGGGAATTTATCGCCAACGGTCAGCACGGGTGGGTCTCCTTGATGTAATGTCTGTGTCAGTAGTGTTTGACGGCGGCTAACTTAGAAGAACTCTAAACTACTGTCAAAACCAAACTGACCCCTGCGGCAAATTAGACAAATTCTAAGTGTAACGCATTGTTTTCATGCACTTAAATATGGTTCTGCGACGCATTCTCAATATGTGGTGAGCCCTAAATCAAGCGTCAAAATAGCGTGTATTCGGGCCTCATAACGGCCCCGCACGCCACCTCACAGGCCCCGCCGAGTCCCATGACGCCGCGTTCGCGCCGCTCGTTCCTATGAGGTCTGGGACGCACCGCCAGCAGCCGCACGGAATTGACGGTTCCCTCGATCGGCCGAGCCCGCGCGGAACGGCCTCACGCGCGAACGCAGCGTCGGATTCGCGGCAAAAATTATACGTGTGCCGAGGCGTTAAGCCTCCTGCGTAGATTCCGAACCTGTTTCGGCGTTCCCGACCTCCCTAGGTTTATTCCAACGATGAATATCGCGCCGGGAACAAGTCCGTGATGCAGAGCAACTCTGAGAAATTTTCCACAGTCGGCCATCACCGGAACGCAGACACGGCCATCAACGGAATAAAGACCGCTGTGTGTCAGTTGCCCAACCCCACCCTAAGGATTTGCGATGACACACTCTAAATCACGAAGAACGAAATTCCTGCTCGCCGTCGGCTCTGGCATTGCATTGGCCGCCATATCCCTGATGCCGTCAGCGTCGGCGCGCGGCGTATGCCCATACGGATATTATTATGCCTATGGCTACGGCTGCGTGCCGCAATCGCGGGGTTACGGCTACGTCTATGGCGATCCCTATTACGATGACGGCTATGGACCGCCTGTCTATGACTCCTTCGGCTTGGCATTCGGCTTTGGAGACGGCTGGGGCGGCCGAGGCCGAGGCGGCCGTGGTTTCGGCGGCCATGGCGGTGGACGCGGCGGTGGCGGCCACGGTGGTGGCGGTCATGGCGGTGGTGGACACGGCGGAGGTGGCCATGGCGGCGGCCATCGCTGAGTTCGGTCCTGCTGTTGCGGCACCGGAGCGCAACACCATCCACGATCCAAAACGTGACGCCAATGACAGCCCGCGAGGCGGCCATCCCGAGTACAACGACAGAGGTATGACAATGAAAACAAGCATGACAAACAAATTGCGCGCCGCGTTGATTGCACCTATCGCCGCCTGCGTCTTTGCAATCGGGGCCCCTTCCGTCGCGCTCGCGGCCGATAGTCCGGCCCAGGTTGCGTCCTCTAGTGATGTGGGCTCAGGTGGCGATGCCGTTCGGGCTCGCAAGACGGAAGCCCGTATCAAGCACCTTCACGACCTTTTGAAGATCACCAGCGAACAAGAGGCGCAATGGAGCAGCGTTGCCCAAGTGATGCTTGACAACGCCGCCGCCGTCGACGGCGCCATTAAGGATCGCGCTCAGAAGGCGAAAAACATAAATGCCGTCGATGATCTGCTTTCCTATCAGGCGATCGTTGCCGCCCATGCGGATGGCCTCAAGAAATTGGCCACCGCGTTTGCTCCGCTTTATTCGGTGATGCCGGAACAGCAGCAGAAAAATGCCGACGCTGTGTTTGGGCACAGGATCGAAGCCTCAAAGCTGAAATCGCATAAATAGCGATATCCCGACACACCGCCCGTGATCGAACCGCGGGCGGGGTGTTGGCGCCCCGAAATTTGCGGGGGCGCAGGCGTGCCGCCGAAGATCAACCGGCCCCGAGCGCGACGGCGATGTGATAGGTCGCAAACGCACCGACATAGGCCAGCGCCAGCATGTAGCCGAAGGTGACCCACATCCACTTCCAGCTTCCGGTCTCGCGCTTGATTACCGCCAGCGTCGATGCGCATTGCGGCGCGAAAATGTACCAGACCAGGAACGCCAGCGCCGTCGCCAAACTCCATTGCGCGGCGAGGAGGTGGCCGATCTGGCGTTCGGCATCGCCGCCGCCGGAAATCGAATAGACCGTGCCGAGCGCCGCCACCGCCACTTCCCGCGCCGCCATACCAGGGATCAGGGCAATCGAAATCTGCCAGTTGAAGCCGATCGGCTCCAAGAGCGGATGGATCAGCCGTCCCAGCATGGCAGCTAAGCTGTAATCGATCGCCGGGCCGGTGGCGCCGGCCGGCGGCCGCGGGAAGCTCGCCAGGAACCAGATCAGCACCATCATCGAGAAAATCGTGGTGCCGGCGCGGGTGAGAAACGCTTTGGCGCGGGTGATCAGGCCGAGGACCACGCTCTTGGCGCTGGGCAGCTTGTAGTCGGGCAGCTCCAGCATGAAGGGCGGGCTCATCTCGCGGCGCCAGAACAGGAACTTCGCCGCTGCCGAAACGCCGAGTGCCGAGAAAATACCGGCCGCATAAAGCCCGAACATGACGAGGCCTTGCAGCGACAGCACGCCCCAAATCGCCCGGTTGGGAATGAAGGCGGCGATGATCAGGGTATAGACCGGAATGCGCGCCGAGCAGGTCATCAGCGGTGCCACCAGAATGGTCGTCAGCCGGTCGTTTTTGTTGTCGATCACGCGCGTCGACATGATGCCGGGAATGGCGCAGGCAAAGCTTGAGAGCAGCGGAATGAAGGCGCGCCCGTGCAGCCCGGCGCCGCCCATGATTTTGTCCATCAAAAAGGCCGCGCGCGCCATATAGCCGAGGTCTTCGAGCAAAAGGATGAACAGGAACAGGATCAAAATCTGCGGCAGGAAGACGAGGACGCTGCCGACGCCGCCGAGCACGCCGTCTTCGATGAAGCTTTGCAACAGGCCGGGCGGCAGGATGGCGTGGGTGGCCGCTCCGATCACGGCAAAGCCGTCGCTGATCAGATTCATCAGCGGCTGGGCCCAGGTGAACACCGCCTGGAACATCACGAACAGGATCACGAACAGGCAAATGAGTCCGGCCACCGGATGCAGCAGCACGGCATCAAGCCGCGCGGTGAGCGTGTCGGGATGGGCCGGCATTTTCACGACGCTGCGAATGATGCTGTCGGCCTCGCGCTGCCCGGCGCGCAGATCGGTCGCCGTCGGCGTCTTCCAAACGCAATCGCGCCCGCCGGTGAAGACGAATTCGTCGAGTTTGGCCAGCACCGCATCAATGCCGCCTTTGCGTACCGACACCGCCGCAACGACCGGAATGCCGAGCAGGCCCGAGAGTTTGTCGATATTGATCTCGATGCCGCGGCGCCTCGCGATGTCCATCATATTGAGGACCAGCAGCATCGGCCGGCCGACTTGGCGAAGTTCCAGCACCAGGCGCAAGGCGAGGCGCAAATTGGTGGCGTCGGCGACACAGACCAGCATGTCGGGCGGGGTTTCGCTCGCCAGCTTGCCCAGCACCGCGTCACGGGTGATCTCTTCATCCGGGCTGCGGGCGCGCAAGGAATAAGTGCCGGGCAGGTCGACGACCGTGAAGCACAGCCCGGCTGGCGTATGCACGACGCCGGCTTTGCGCTCGACGGTGACGCCGGGATAATTGGCGACTTTCTGGCGGCTGCCGGTCAGGGCATTGAACAGGGCGGTCTTGCCGCTGTTCGGCGTGCCGACGAGAGCGCACCGGACGGTCCCGACGTCGGCGATGGCATTCATGCGCGAAGTACCTCCCGGAAAATCAAACAACGAGACTGGCCATCGCCTGGCGCCGTCGCATCGCCACCATG
>JAATGK010000374.1 GCA_015654715.1 Alphaproteobacteria bacterium | reverse complement strand
CTGGCGCTCGGCATGCTGACCTGCATCCGCAAGGCGTTCGATCTCATCAAGAAGCATGAAAACAAAACGCTGACACTCGCCTCCGTGCCGCGCGAAGATGGGGCCGTCTACGACATGCTGTGCGCCGGCGACGCCATCGGCGTGTTCCAGGTGGAAAGCCGGGCCCAGCTCAACATGCTGCCGCGTCTCCGGCCGCGGGAGTTCTACGATCTCGTCATCGAGGTGGCGATCGTGCGCCCCGGTCCCATCCAGGGCGACATGGTGCATCCCTATTTGCGGCGGCGTTCGGGAAAGGAAGCGGTGACGTTCCCCTCACCCGCACCGGAGCACGGGCCTGCGGACGAACTGCATCAGGTGCTGCACAAAACCATGGGCGTGCCGCTGTTCCAGGAACAGGCGATGAAACTCGCCATCGTGGCCGCCAAATTCACTTCCGAAGAGGCCAACGGCCTGCGCCGCGCCATGGCCACGTTCCGCAATCTCGGCACCATCGATACCTTCAAGGCGAAGTTCGTCGGCCGCATGGTGGCGCGCGGCTATGCCCCGGATTATGCCGAGCGCTGTTTCCGCCAGATCGAAGGCTTCGGCGCTTACGGCTTTCCCGAAAGTCACGCCGCCAGCTTTGCCCATCTCGTCTATGTCTCGGCCTGGATCAAGAAACATCATCCGGCTGCCTTCTGCGCTGCCCTGCTCAATTCCCAGCCGATGGGCTTCTATGCGCCGGCCGAGATCGTGCGCGATGCGCGCGAGCACGGGGTGGAAGTCCGTCCCGTCGATGTGAACTTCAGCCACTGGGACAACACGCTTGAACCGGGCGGCAGTGGACCATCCGTCCGGCTCGGCTTCCGCCAAGTGGAGGGATTCCACGAAGACTGGGCGACGTTGCTGGTCGAGCGCCGCGACAACGGCTATCGCGCGGTGGAGAGTTTGATAGGACGCACCAAGCTGCCGCGGCGGGCCTTGATCATTCTGGCCGAGGCCGATTCGTTCCAATCGCTGGCGACCGACCGCCGCGAAGTCCTATGGGCGGTCCGCCGCATCGCCGATCCCACCGGCCTGCCGCTGTTTGATGCCCAATTTGTAGACATCCAGGAACCGGAAGAGATTGCCCCTTTGCCGGTCATGCCGCTGTCGGAACATGTTCTGGCCGACTATCAGATGCTGCGTCTGTCGCTTCGCGCCCACCTGATGCAATTCCTGCGCGATGGGTTCCGCGACGAAGGCGTCAAGAGCTGTGCCGAAATCGGGCAGGGGCGGGACGGCGAATCGGCTGCTTGCGCCGGCATCGTGCTGGTCCGCCAAATGCCGGGCGAAGCGGGCGTGGTTTTCATCACTTTGAGCGACGAAACCGGTGTCACCAATGTCGTGGTGTGGCCGCGGCTGTTTGAAACCTTCCGGCGCGAGATCATGGGCGCCCGGCTTTTGCTCGTCCGCGGCAAGATTCAGCGCAGCCCCGAAGGTGTGGTCCATCTTGTCGCAGAGCATGCTACAGATCGCACCGCGGACCTGGAGCGTCTCTCCGAGGACACGGCCGAGGCCCACCCCTTCCGCTCCCAGGCAGGCGCGCACCTGCACCGGCATCCGCGGAATGTGCGTATTGTGCCAAAATCGCGCGATTTCCATTAATGGCATGCCACCAAAATGTCGTATTTGACATTCCGCAAAAGCGGGGCGGTTTGTCGCGATCGGCCGAATCCGCACAATTCCCTATGTATCCGGCCGCGCTCTGCAGCTAATCAGCAGCCACTAAAGATAGATAGAGAGGCCCCGCCGGTGCGGGCTCCCGGGTTCGAGTCCGGCGTGAGGTCTTCTGCCAAATAATGAAGAGCAGGGAACTCGATTATGGCACACATCGTTTACGGCGTCTGGAACGGAGCCGTTCACGACTACCGCGATCCTACCAAGCCAATGCCGGAGAACACCGTCGCCTTGCGTGGGCTCGATGTTTTCAATGACGGCAACCCGATAAAGGCCTTCGTCGGCGATCGCGGCTTCTTCGTCCTCGAAAAAGGCGTCAGCCTCATCGACACCTTCTGGCGCTACATGAACAAGGCTGCGGAGCAATCCTGCGGCAAGTGCACGCCGTGCCGGATGGGGACGGTGCTGGTTCGCGATGCGCTGAACGATCTGCGCCAAGGCAAGCAGGCCGCGCTGGATCTCGACGACATCATCGCCTTGGCGCGCCAGATGACCGACACCTCG
>JAATGK010000033.1 GCA_015654715.1 Alphaproteobacteria bacterium | reverse complement strand
TCGCTTCGCAGCGCTGCGCAGTCTCTTTGGACTGGTGCCAGCTTTTGGCTTCCTTCTGCACGCCTTCCGGAGTCTGCGTGCCGAGATAAAGATCGAGCAGCGGCTTCGGCCAGTCGTCGAGCTTGGTTTCGGTAAGCCCGGCGGCAATCACGGCCGCATCGAATTTGCCCGCACGCTGAGCGGCGACGGCCTCCCACAACAAGATGTAGGACGCCATCTCGCTTTTCTTGTCGGCGGCCTTGAACGCCTCAAGCCCGGTCGCCATCGCCTCCTCGAACAGGTCATATTGCCATTCGAGGCGGGCAAACTCGAACAAGTCAACGGCGTCGAGCTTGCCCTTGGACACGGTCTCGAAATCCTTGCGCGCGGCGGCGGCATCCTTGAGACAAAGCTCGGCCCAGATACGGTAGACGGCGATGCCCGGGTCCTGGCCCTTCAGCCCCTCATAGGCTTTGATGTCGGCAAACGCCTCTTTGCACTTATCGAGATTGAGATAGGAGATGGCCCGGCCGCGATAGGCCGCCGACTTGTACGGCGCGGCCAGATCGGGCACCGCCAGAGCTGCCGTGAACGACGCGACTGCGGGCTCGTATTCGCCGCGCAGATTCGCCGTCATCCCCTGGGTGAAATCATCATAGCCGGCGCCCAACGCCGGATTTATCAACGCGACCAACGCCAACGCAGCCGCTACCACCCGCGTCACAACCAATCCCCCCCCCGAGCTCACGGGGAAGATCATACCGGGACGACCGTATAACTGGCAATTAGCCGCGGATTACTTTGACGTCGCGGGTTTTGCCTTGTTCAAATTCTCCAGCACCGGCTTCATGGCGTCGAGTTCGGCACCGAACCCGGCCCAATCTCCCGCTTTCAGCTTGCCGATCGCTTTGTTGTAGTGATCGAGCGCGGCCTTGGCGGCATCGCCGGTAAACGGCGGCGCGGCCGCCGGCGCCGGTCCGCCCGCTGCCGGTGCGATGGCGGCAGGGACGGCGCCTTCGGGCAGCTTGAACAGCGTGGCAAGCGCCTGACCCAGCGTTTCCTCCATCACCACCTTGTTGCCGAACACCGCGATGACGCGCTTCAATTCCGGCAACTGGCCCGATGCGGCGCGCAGGTACAGCGGCATCACATACAGCACCGAGTTCTCGATCGGCACCACCAGCAGATTGCCGTGGATCACCCGCGAACCGGACTGGCTCCACAGCGTCACCTGCTGCGACACCTCGGTGTTCTGGTTGATCAGCGCATTGATCTGGTAGGGGCCGTAGATCAGCTTGTCTTTCGGGAACGTGTAGACGATCAGTTTGCCGTAACCGGGTTCGTCGCAGCGCGCCGCCAGCCAGGCGATCATGTTCTCCTTCTGGCGCGGCACCATCGGCAGCATCAGGACAAATTCGGTGTCCTTCTCGCCCGGCAGCCGTGTGTTGATGAAGTACGGCTCCATCTTGGTATCGCCGGTGTCGTCGTCGGCGGAAGGCTTCTTGGGGAACTGCCAGAGATCCTCGCGGTTGTAGAACACTTCCGGCGCATCCATGTGATAGGAGGCGTACATCTGCGCCTGGATGGCGAAGAAATCCTCCGGATAGCGGATGTGGTGCCTGAGGTCCGCCGGCATCGTCGCCAGCGGCTTGAACAGGTCGGGGAAGATGCGCGCATAGGTGCGGATCAAGGGATCGGCGGCATCGGCGATGTAGAACGACACCGTGCCGTTATAAGCGTCGATCACCACCTTGACCGAATTGCGGAAGTAATTGCCCGAGCCGTCGTCCACCGACTTCGAATAAGGAAAGGCATCCGAGACGGTGTAAGCGTCTTGCATCCAATAGAGCTTACCGCCCGACACCACGATGTAGGGATCGTGGTCGAGCTTCAGGAACGGCGCGATCTGGCCGATGCGCTGCTGGATGTTGCGGCGGAAGACGATGCGGGTTTGCGGCTTGACGTATTCCGAGAGCAGAATGTTGATGTCGCCGAAATACCACGAGAACAGCAGCCGGTTGCCGAGGCCGCCGATGGCGACGCCGTCGCGGCCGCTATAGTTGGTGTAGACGTTGTTGTCGCCCTTGGGATAATCGAATTCCGGCGCCGAGCCTTTGACCAGGATGTAAGTGTCCGCGCCCTCGCCGAAATAGATTCGCGGCTGGGTGATGACGGGGCCGCCCGTCGAAACCGGCGGAATATCCTTGACGTAGAGCGACGGCAGGCCGCCGGTTTCGGTCTTGGTCACCGGGCTCATCACCACGCCGTTGCCGTGGGTGTAGAGCACATGCATGTTGACCCAGGTCTGGGCGTTCTGCGGCAGTTGGGTGGCGGCGAATTCGCGCGCGCTGGTCATCACCTGCTGATAAGTGCCGTTCAGCGTGTAGCGGTCGACGTCAGCATCGGAGAATTTGTAATAGGTGCGGATTTCCTGAAGCTGGGCATAGCTCGCCAGCAACGGCTTGTAGTCCCACAGCCGGATGTTATCGACGGTGGCGCGATTGTTCTCGAGCACCGCGGCGTTGAGGCCCTCGTCGGCGACGAACGGCTTTTCCTGGATGTTGTTGAGTTTATAGGCCTCGCGCGTCATGGCGATGTTGCGGGCGATGTAAGGCGCTTCGAGCTGGAGCTGGTTCGGTTTGACGTAGATGCGCTCGTAGAGCCCGCTGATGACCGGCGCTATCACGACGGATACTGCGATCAGGGCCAACGCCGCCAGCGCCGGATTCTTGAGGCTGTGGCCGCGCAGGTTGATGAACGACACCACCGCCCCCGCCAGCGCCACGACCATCAGCGCCCACAGGATCGGAATCTGCAGATGCACGTCGGTGAAACTGGCGCCGACCACAACGCCGTTGTCGCCGTAGACAAGCTGGAAACGCTGCAGCCAGTAGTCCCACGCCTTGACGATGAGCCAGAGGCCGAGCAGCACTGAGCCGTGCGCTACCGCCACCGGAGCGATGAAGCGGCGCTGCTGGTCGACCGCGATCGCGCCGTGCACCCAATAGAGCGCCACGGCCATCAAGCCGGCGACGCCGAGCGTGAACAACAGCCAATCTTTGACCGCGATATAGGCGGGCAACGAGAACAGGAAAAAGCCGATGTCCTTGCCGAACAACGGATCGGTCAGGCCGTACGGCACCTGATAGACGTAACGCAGCGCCACGCTCCAATTGCCGAGTTGGGCTGCCGCAATCAGGATGGCCACGACGACCGACGCGCCGGCGATCAGCCAGCGCCAGGGAAAGTTGCGATAGAGCCGCTCCAGCAGAACCGGCGGCGTCAAGCCCTCGATCGTCGTCCATGGTGACGCGACGCTGTGCAAAGCGGGGCGGAAGCCGGACAGCTTCTGGGCGATCGAGGCGTTGACGTAAAGAATCGCCGCGGTTGGCACCAGCACCGCCACGAACACCGCGATCTGGGCGGTCACCGTGGTCCAGAACACGCCGGCAAAGCCGAGCGCGGCGAACCAGGTCCAATCGACCAGGAAGCTGGCGGCCAGGCGTAAGACGATGAGCGCGAGAAAAGCTGCGGCAACGACGATCGCGAGAATTCGGTTTCTGGAGGTCACGGGAGTCCTGCCAAGGGGTGAGCGGACGTGATTAAGCAGGGCGGAAAGTACACCCCAGGCAGGAAGCGGAGCAAGCGGAGGACGGGACGGAGTTGATCAGTCGACCGGTTCCGGGTCGCGATCACCGAGCACGAAGCTGGGGAAGCCCAGGCCCTTGAAGAACACCAGATCTTCGTTAGGCACCGTGCTCGCCACGGCGCCGAGGATGAGTGAAACCCTGCCCTCGTCGTCCGTAAACGGCAGCATCAGCCTCTGGTATTGGATGCAGGCGCCATTGGGCCAGACCGCGGCACCGGGATGAAAGCG